>CALFYA010000411.1 GCA_937952925.1 uncultured Moraxellaceae bacterium | reverse complement strand
TCCGCCTTGCGATCATGGAAAAGCTCGAACGTGATCATGCTGCAATCGCCGCCGCCACTGATTCCAATTAAATCGGCACTCACCCCAACAGTCATTTTGCAGGTGAGGTTTTGTCAGGTTTTGATGACGTTAGGGCGGTGAGTACTGCCCCCCGAATGCAGGAGCACACGCCTTTTTTATGGACTATAAAAATCATCAATCAATAGTTTTATCACTTGCACTGACAGCCTGTGTCGCACCAGTTCGCTTTTGTTCGCAAAAGTCCCTTATCTTGATTTTTTAGCCCGTTATTTGTGTAGAATCGGGAGTCCAAGACTAGGTATGCAAACCGAAAAGCGGACACCCTACCGCCTGTCTTGGCACAAGTGACAATAGGGCATGACTTAGGGGTAGTCATGGGCATTCAAGACGATAAGGCTTATGTCAAACGTCAATTTATTAGTTTGCGAGAAAGTGTTGAGCTTGTTTCTACGCTAAGTGGAGCAAGCCAAAAAGAAGCAGTTGTGTGGTTAAAATCACGCAGTTTTTTGGAGGATATGATTTTATTAGTCTGCTGTGAATACGGACTCACAGTCATGGAGTACGCTGATAAATTGTCACAAGATGGCTATGAAATTTTTGACACAAGAGAGATGGCTAAATCGCATTTTCAAGAAGTTCTCAATATGGCGTATATCTCGAATCAAGAGCCAACAGGGCAAGAGTTGGATTTGTATGGATTGCCCAGAAAAAGATTCTACGGTTTGCTGGAGTTTTATAACCAACCAGTACCACAAGAGCAAAAATTGGACGCATTGTCTTATATTCCTAACGAAGTCAATGGGTGTTCTATTGATATGACCTTCCACTTGAGAGATGAGGTCATGTTATTAGAGCGACAACTCAAAGAGCAAAAGGCAGAAAATGAAAAACTTCAGGAGGAGCGGGACAGTCTTAAAAAATCAGAATCAACTACGAAAAGATCGAATGAACTTAGAATAAGTGCGGTACTTTTTAACATGTCTGATATAGCGTTAGACAAGCCTTTCACTGGTTTTGAAGCAGTAAAAACACATGCTGAGCTAAAAGGGCTTCAACTACCGTGCAAAGATACCTATAAAAAATATGTTGAATCAGTTAGACAGCAGTTAGAACAAGATAGAAAACTGGGGTAATCCGTTAGAACAAAATCAAAGTTAAAAACATGAAACTGCCCACAACAGCCGCCACCGTCCAAAACATCCCGACGGTGTGCGGTACAGATCAACTGTTGTGGAGCGTCCAACATGGCAGCCAAAGCCGATACCCAACCCACCATCTTGCCGCGTACTGGTTACAGTCGCCTAAGCCAACTCTTGCCCTTTTTGCCCATCGGCAAAACCACGATCTACCAATGGTCGAAAGATGGGCGTTTTCCTGCACCGGTCAAAATTAGCGGCAGCGTCACCGCATGGTCAAACGAAGCTGTACACGCTTGGCTCGATGCCCAAGCCAACAATGCAGCATAAGGGGCAGACCATGACCACGATTATCCAAATGCCCAAGCCACAGCCTGATCTTGTTATTGGCTATTTGGTGACTTATGCCGACGACAGCGTAAACCCTGAGCTATACGGCTCACTGTCCAAAGCCTTGAGTGTTGTTGAGTACGCAATGGGCTTTGACGATTGTCACACCGTAACCATTGAGCGCGTACAGCATCAAGAGGTGCAGCCATGACCGCCCTGATCGTCAAAAACACCGCCTTTGGTTTAGCGTTGATTGTGCTGATTGGGGGCTTGTCCCAATGCAGTCAATCCGCTTATGCTGGACACCTCTCGAAATACGCAAGCGTTACCCCTGAACGTCATTCAGGTTTTTTTGTGCCTGTAAATTGTGCGACCTCTCAAG
>CALFYA010000410.1 GCA_937952925.1 uncultured Moraxellaceae bacterium | reverse complement strand
GCGTAGGCGTAGGCGTAGGCGTAGGCGTAGGAGTTGGTGTTGGTGTTGGTGTTGGTGTTGGTGTTGGCGTGGGAGTAGGTGTTGGTGTGGGAGTAGGTGTTGGCGTGGGAGTAGGTGTCGGAGTCGGTGTAGGGCTAGGTGCGGACGATCCACCTGAGCTGCCCCCGCAACCGATCAAAGCCACACTGAGTAAGGCAACAGCCAATGGAGATACAACGGTTTTCATGGTGACAAATACCCTTCGGTTAAAATATGTGAAAATTTAACATTTTTAAATTAGGTCTGCCAAAGCCTATAAAAACAGCAAAAACAGCGTCTTTACAAAATAAAATGTAATTTTTTCACATTTACTAG
The DNA here is from genome assembly GCA_937952925.1 of uncultured Moraxellaceae bacterium. Taxonomy (GTDB): domain Bacteria; phylum Pseudomonadota; class Gammaproteobacteria; order Pseudomonadales; family Moraxellaceae; genus CALFYA01. The sequence continues at coordinate 4,814 of CALFYA010000410.1, read as the reverse complement.
GGTTTAACCCCGTGCAAGCGTGGCCATCGCCTGTTAAAGTTTGCATAAAGATTCACCAGCACAGGTGTGGGCAATGAGTGCAGGGCTACCGCAAGAATGGCAACAGTGGTTTTATGAAAATCTGGCACGCGGTTGTCAGCCCACTCAACTGTTTGAAACCCTGAGTGCTCACGGTTTTGCCCATCAATTGCAGCAAGCGCTGACCGATGCCGGACAGCATTTCCCCCATTTGCGCGATCAATTTGAGCAGATGCGGACGTGGCTTCATCCGATTGACCAAGCTCCCAACCAAGCACCAGCAGTGCTGCCGATCATCATTGCCCCACATTTGTTTGCCCAAGATCAGCATACGGTTGAGGTGGCAGGACACCAGATTCGTTTGACGGTGCAGCTGCACTCACCGGCGATTTTATGCTTCGAGCATTTTTTGACTGATCAAGAATGCGAAGCTTTGATTACGCTGGCTGAAAACAGTGGGCAGATCAGCCGCTCAACGGTGGTGCAAGATCATGATGGCCTGCTCACCGTCGATCATCGCAGGAGCAGCGAACAAGCATGGTTTGCGCGTGGGCAAACGCCACTGCTTGCTGATATTGAAGCACGGATTGCCGAGGTACTGCGTTACCCTGCTGAGCGTGGTGAAGGTCTGCAAGTGCTACGTTATCGCGATGGAGGCGAGTACCGCCCACATTTTGATTTTTTTGATCCCAAGCTTGGTGGCAGTGCCAAACATTTGGCAGTCGGTGGTCAGCGGGTGGCGACCTTGATCATGTATTTGTCTGAAGTCGAGCAGGGCGGTGCCACCGCGTTTCCGGAGGTCGGCCTTACCGTGCGTCCCAAGCGAGGATCGGCGGTGTTGTTTGCCAATTTGACCCCCGATCAACAGGTGGATCGACGTACCTTGCACGCCGGTTTGCCGGTGCTGTCGGGCTGCAAATACATTGCCACCAAATGGCTGCGTGAGCAGGTGTATGGCTAAGGTCAAAATGGCTGTGGTGATTAAAAAATCTTTTAGGCTGAAAGGTTTAAAGGCGTATTCATGATACACAAGGCGTGTGATGATCATGTGTCGTTTGCTTGAATGAGTACAGTGAGTTCTTCATACTGTGTTGATTGATCACCTGTTTTTTGCCTGAGCGCCCTGCCATGAGCCAACACCTTCCCAATGATGCCCAGTCCACCCTCACCGAAGTGATGGTGGTAATGGAGCAATTGGTGCAATGGCTGATTCGCACCGGTGTGGGCTATACCGAGTTTTCGGCGGCGCTCAAACCGGTGTTTTTTCGGCAGGCCATGCTAGAAGCCCAGCGCGTTGGGGGCAAACAAACGGATTCGGCGATCAGTTTGCTGTCGGGCTTACACCGCCGAGATGTGCATGCCTTTCGCACGGCACTGATGACCGATCAAAGTTTGAGTCAGGCCAAAGTCAGCCAGCCGACCAGTGTACCGGCGCGAGTGATTGGCTTATGGCTGACCCAAGACTATCCCGATCAATTGCCGTTTGCGGCCGATGCCGATCAACCCGAACAGCACAGTTTTGAAGGCTTGGTACGCCAAGTGTCCAATGACCGCCATCCGCGTGCGGTGTGTTTGGAACTAGAACGCTTGGGCGTCGTTCAGCGCCAAGCGGATGTGGTGGTCTTAGAACGCCGCGCATTCATCCCAGATCCTGATGCACACGAGGCCAAAGCCTTGTTGGCGGCTAATGTCGCCGATCACTTGGCGGCTGGCGTGCACAATTTTACCGTGCGTCAAGCGCCGCAGCAGCTTGAGCAAGCGATTTTTGCGGATGAGCTGACCGCTGAATCGATTGCCGAGCTTGAAGCGATGGGCAATGCCTTGTGGGAACAGTGTGTGCATCGCCTACTGCAAGCGGCCGTGCAAGCCTGTGCTGCCGATGAGGGCAAGCCCGATGCGGTCTATCGCTACCGTTTTGGTGCGTATCAATACCACGAAGACACCAGCGCCCGAGCGCAAGTGCTACAACCGCAACAGGATGAATAATGGTGAAATTACATTACCTGAGTTATGTATTGATGGCCGCCATCCTCACCGGATGCGAACCGAATTTGTTTGCAGGTGGCGCAAGTGTGGGTGGATCGGGCAAACCCGGTGGCAGTCACACCGCCGTCGATGAACATAGTGTGATCGACAAAACCATTGTGTATGGCGCAACCGTTCAAGATCAATGTGGCGACTTGCAGCGCACCATGCAATTTGTCGATGTGGCCGGACAACCAATGGCAACCGGCATCAAACAAGACGCCCCCACCACCATTCATGTTCAGATCGTTTTGGAAAATCTTAGTAGCGAGCCGATCAGTGAAGAGTGGGCGGATTGTCGATTGCCAACCAAAATTGCGGATGCATCGGGTAAAACCCTAGAGGATAATCAGGTATTTGAGTGCCCGCAGTCGGCAAGTACGCGTACATGGAGCACCAAAGAAGTCAAACAGCTGCAATTGCGTGCATTGATTTCGGGGCGGCCAGATGATTATGCCGTACATTATCAAGCCCCTGTGATTGCAGCCAAAGCAGGCAGTAAAGATGAGCTGACCGTGCACAGTTGCGCTCCGCTGTCGTTGCCGTACACCATTGAAAAAAAACAGGTTGAATAAATGGTTTGTCGCTAAAACACCGCCTCAAGCCGCAACAGCACCGACCAATAATGATCGCGATGGGCTAAGCGATCATTAAAAAAATTCACATCGCCGCGCACAAAAAACCAATCACGCACAAATGGCTGGCGATAAGACACCCAAGGGCCATAGGCATCTAGATTGAGGTTTGTTCCGTCTAGTGTGCCTGCGGCCAGTATCCCATACGACAGCTCTTGTTTGTGCTCAAGGTGATATTGCCGTGCAATCCGATGGCTATAACTCAAGCCTTGAGCTTGATCGGGCTGACTATAGGTCACACTGAGCAAGTATGAGGTGAGGGGCTGCCCCACCGGTTGATGTTGTAGCTCAAGGTTGGTGCGGGCAAACATCTCACTCTCCAGACCATAACGCAAGGTTTGATCCGCCAAAAAACGCATATCATCTGGCAACTGCCATGTTTTGCCCATCTCAGCACGGGTATACACATCAGTGCCCGAACGCACCCCCACATCAAGATCCGTGCGCACTCCATCCATGATGGGTAACAGCCAACGTAATGCAACAGAGGCGTTGTCTTTGAGCGCACGCTCATTCACATCACTGACGGTTTTGGCGTTGCCCGTTGTATTGGGATTGTTGGGCATGCTGGGCTGCATTGGATCTAGTGGCACACCAGCCCGTTGTTCGTCTTCTAGCGTGTCATCACCAAATACCAAGCGTAAGCGCTTTTCGGCATTGGGTAGCCGCAAGCTGCCACGAATCCGGAGCTTGGTGTCAAATTCGTTGTGTTTATCCCAAGTTTGATCTAGCAACATCCGCACTTTTGCGCGGGGTGCACGCTGATCGACTTCACCAAACCAATCATTCATACGGTTGGCTTGCTGTTGTAATTGCGCTTGAATCGATGCGTGTTGCTCATCGACCCATTGCATCGCCAGCCATGTCGTGTCTTGATCAGGTGCAGCATGGCTGATGCCACTGAGCAAACACCCACAACATAAGCTAAGGCCATATTTCACGTTGATTCCCCCAAAATAAACCGTTGATCTTGCTGATGGATCCGTCTATGGGTTGTTGTGATGGACGGATCTGCGACACAGTGTGGTGGCGATCAGCGGGTTGATGCACACATGACAAATGTGTTTGCCTCACTTGGACTTGCCGCCCACAACGGCTCGTAGCTAAATGTCCCTGTAATAAATAACAGACCAATACTGAGAAAACGAGCGATAGACATGGCAACCCCCTACACCTGATCAGCTATGAGGCCAGCTTAGGGCAGAATTTGTGTAAACGCTGCTGTTGGTTTGCAGCAAAAAGAGCGACAAATAAGGAGGTTTTGGTGACTGTTAAGCGGTTGTTGCAAGATTTTGTGGTTGCCGCTTAGCAGTTGTGTATGGCGGATTAACGCATTCGGTTGACACCAGACACACAAAAATCACACGCGCTAGGCGAGGGAATGGTGTTTTTCAGGTGACACATCGCCCCATTGGCTTGTACACCGGGTTTGACATAGGTAAACGCTTTGCAACGTGCGCCATCTGCTTGGCAAGCCGCTTGACAAGCGACCGGATTGGCTTGGCGTAGCTCAAAGCTGTTGTAATCTGAGCCGTAGCGGTCGGTATTGTATTCAAGCCCTCCCGCCGTGGTTTGGACGGGTGCAGTGCCCACCGCGCCATTATTGGGGGCAGTGACCATGCCGATGGCTTGCGTTGCCATATTGATTTGATCGGTGGTGCAACCTGCAAGACCAATGCCTAATGTGGCAACCATGGCCACGCCCCAGAGTTTCAATGCCTGAAATGCCATGAGGAGTCCCCTGTGTTGTGCTGGTGTATTGTTGATCTATACGTTGGTCAATTTTGCAGCAGACTTCAAGACGATTGATGTGACAGATGACCTGATGGGCTGTATCTAGAGATTTTTTGGTCAGATTTTTATTTTAAAACATTTGCTTAGATGGTTTGGCTAGAATCAGGGATTGACTTTTTGCCAAACGCTGAACGATTCATCGACAGGTCATGATGCCTTTGTTAGCATGCGGGCGTTGTGTATGGATCTTGCTAGATCTACATCATTCGAATGAACCCACAAGATAGGTGATTGACTCATGGTCGTATTGATAGACAGCCACACACCGGCCGATTATGTGGTGATTGAGGCCAGCGAGATCATTTATCGCCACGAAGCCGATCAGGTGCGTCAGGCGGTGGT
>CALFYA010000409.1 GCA_937952925.1 uncultured Moraxellaceae bacterium | reverse complement strand
GCGATCTGGCGCATTGGGACTGGACGTTTATGTTTTTCCAAATGATGTTTGCCGCGACAGCCACCACGATTGCCAGTGGTGCGATGGCGGAGCGGGTGCATTTTGGTGCATATCTGATCGGTGCTTGCTTAATTAGTGGCTTGATTTATCCCGTTTTTGGTAGTTGGGCGTGGGGCAGTGCGCATGGTGGGACAGGCTGGCTCAAAGAATTGGGCTTTATTGATTTTGCCGGTTCAACCGTGGTGCACTCGATTGGTGGTTGGGTGGCACTGGCGGGGATTATGGTACTCGGTGCGCGTCTGGGGCGCTTTGCACCCGATGGCACACCACGGGTTATTGCAGGCCACAACTTGGGCATGGTCGCGCTGGGCGGCTTTTTGCTGTGGTTTGCATGGTTTGCCTTCAATGCTGGATCTACCGTGAAAGCAGGGGCAGATCTAGGCTTGATTGCACTCAATACCCATTTGGCGGCCTGTGCAGGGGCGGTGAGTACCATGCTGATTGCCACCTTGCGGCGCAAGCCGATTTTGTTGACTGGTACTGTCAATGGCAGCTTGGGTGGATTGGTGGGCATTACCGCAGGTTGCGCAACGATGAGTCCGGTTTTTGCCATCGTGACGGGTGCAATAGCAGGTGCGGTGGTGACTTATGGCCCAATGTTGCTGGAAAAATTCCGCCTAGATGATGTGGTCGATGCGGTGTCGGTACATGGATTTTGTGGCGCGTGGGGCACATTGGCGGCGGGGTTGTTTTTTGCCGGTGATTTGTTTGATGCCGCGCGGATTCAAGTTCAGTTGTTGGGCATAGGAGTCGGGCTAGTGTGGGGCTTTGGCTTGTCGCTGATCATGTATCTGGTGATTGATCGGGTGATGGGCGGGATGCGTGCCGATACCCAACATGAGCAACGTGGTTTGGATTACACCGAACACGCCGAACTAGGCTATCCAGAATTTCAACAGCAAGCCTTGTTTGATGCGGATCAATTGGCGGCACGTCGTTAAGACGTCACGAGGAGTGGATAGTGAGTACCTTAGCGATGTCGATGTCTGATCATCTGTCGATGCCCGACAGTAAAGCCCCGATGAGTGTGGCGCAAAAACGCTTGGCAATTGCAGCAGGGCTAAGACCCTATTTGCAAGAAGACTACCTGCGCGATGTGATGGCGTATTGGGAAACGCACTACAGTCAGCAACCTGCGTTTGCTGTGCAACGGTTTCTCAATGACATTTGCAATACACCACTGCTGCGTAGTCAGCGGTCGCATATGTTGCAAAGCGTCATTCAAAGTCTGTCACGGCCGCCCGAATGGACAGCAAGCGAGCCTGTCGAGGTGGTTGAGCCAGTCCCTACGGCCGTTGCCCACGATGCCACGACGCTACTTGATCCTGTGCAGTCTTTACATGACGAGCAGCAAAGCCAGCAAGTGGCTTGTTTTCAAGCACTGTTTGAGGCGCTATTGGCGCGACACCTGCTTGAGGCCGAGCAATTGCGTCAGTATGTGTTGGCGCAGCTTGATCGCGTCGGTTTGCCCAAGGAAGAGGGACGCCAGATGCGTGGCTGGTTGACCGGACAACATGATTTGCAGGGCAGTCGTGCTGAGTTGAAGCATTTACAGAAAATGCTCAACTTGCTGTATATCGGTCTATGTGAATATGTCGGGCCGGTCAAAGCAGATCGTGCGTTGGCACTCACGGTCAATCAGCTTGAAGCAGAGCAACCAGACTGGCCGATTCGCTGTTTATTATAAATCGAAAGGGGAAGGTTCGACCTTGCTTTCAAATCTGGTACAGTGCAGCAGCTTGATTCACCCTCATGAGGTCACACATTATGGCGCTGCACTGGACGGATTCGCTAGAAATTGCATTGGCTTTGATCGATGCTCACCCTGATGTTGATCCCAAAACCATCCGCTTTACCGATTTGCATCGCTGGGTGCGTGAGTTGCCTGATTTTGCCGATGATCCCAATCGTTCTAATGAGCGTATCCTTGAGGCGATCCAAATGAATTGGATTGACGAAGCAGAATAACGCTTTACCCTATCTTTACACCTATAGACAGGTATAATACGCGCGCAAAATTTTGGTTTCTTGTTTCAACTCGACTACGGAGCCCATCATGGCTATCGAACGTACCCTGTCTATCGTAAAACCAGA
>CALFYA010000408.1 GCA_937952925.1 uncultured Moraxellaceae bacterium | reverse complement strand
TTTCCCTACACGACGCTCTTCCGATCTTGTTAGGTTAGACCACCCCGCTCATCTAGAGTACAACCATGCAATACGTCCTGATTATCCATGAAGTTGAAGATTACGTAGCGTGGAAAGCTGTATTTGATGCGGCTGCACACATCCGTTTTGAAGCTGGAGAGCGTCACTATCAAGTGCTCAAATACCAAAATGATCCCAATAGGATTGTGCATTTTTCGGCATGGACATCGCTAGACGATGCAAGGCAGTTTTTTGAATCGCCCAAATTGGTACAAATCCGAGCAGAAGCAGGCGTAAAAGCGCCGGAGTTTATCTATTTGGATCAACTTGAAGCAGGGACACTGAGCGTTTAACCTTTCAACTTCTCTTGAGTCTATGGTGCACAGATGAAATCTGAGATTTTTAATAAAACGCCAGCCCAAAACAAAGTTCTTGCAGCGCATTATGTTTGCAAAGCCATTCAAGGACAGTCGCAAGGGGCAGAAGTTGTGCGCAACGAACCCACAGGTAGTGGTAAAAATATGTATGCAGGAGTAAGGACACAGGGCTATGGTCTAATACATATTACTTGCTCGTCGACAACTGAGTGGGCTGATAAGATACGAGGCTGGGATGCATACGGATTAAGTCAATGTGTGAGTATTGATCATGTTGCATTTGTTTGGTCAGACCAGAGTTCAGAAGTCACAATTACAATTCTCAAAAAAGATGATGTATTAATTCTTGCAGCAAAAAATAAAGGGCAGTACGCCAAACAAGAGTTGGTGCAAAATGCCATAAGAATTTTCAAAATTCCATGATTTAAATCGTTGCTCAAAAAGGGCTTGCACTGCAAGCCCTTTATCCACGGATTAACCCGCTACGCGTTCTGTTTTGCTCGTAGCATAAGTGACTTCATAATCATTGAGGTTCAGCCCGCTCAAACGCTGTTTGAGTTTCTTGAGCGACCAAGGCCACGCCGCAAAGTTACGACCATTGGCATCGAGGTAGTAGCTCTTACAGCCGCCGCTATTAAACACGGTGTTCTGCAAGTTTTGCTGTACCAGTTGGTTGTGCTCATACACCACGCTGGGCTTGACGTTGAGCTTACTGATCTGACGGGCTTGCATTTGCAGCAAACCATCGACGATGTAGTCGAGTTGCGCTTCTGCCAAACCAATGAATGAATCATAGACCAATACGTTGGGGCCAAGCATCAAGAACGCATTGGGGACGTTTTCCATGCTGGTGCCCAAATAGGCTTCGGGCGAAGTGTCTTTCCACAGATCAGACAAGCGTTGACCTTTTTCATTGAACACGCGCTTGCCAATTGGTGGGTGCGACACTTCAAAGCCAGTGCCCCAGATGATCACATCCACTTCATGGCGTTCGCCATTGGCAGCGATCACACTGTTGCCGTCAACTTTGACCAAACCATGTGGAGTCAAGGTGGTGTTGGGGGCTTGCAGGGCAGGATAGTAGTTGTTGGCAAACAAAATCCGCTTACAACCGACCAAGAAGTTGGGCGTGACGTTTTTACGCAGCACCGGATCTTGGATTTGTAGCTTCAGCAATTGCTTGCCGAGCAGATTCACCGGTTTGAGTGCCGCAGGGTTACGCAAGCCAAAGTTGATCACATTCAGTGAGCTTGCAACAGTCTTGCGCCAGCTGGCTTGGATCACAGGATATTTGGCCATGATCGCTTTGCCACGCTCATCCAGATCGGTGTCTGGCTTGGGCAATACCCACGGCGCGGTGCGTTGGAACACATACAGTTCTTTGGCTTTGGGCTGGATTTGTGGCACAAACTGGATGGCCGATGCGCCCGTGCCAATCACCGCAATCCGCTTGCCCGTCAAACCATAATCGTGATTCCACTTGGCAGAGTGGAACATCTCACCGGTAAAGGTGTCCAAACCTTCGACTTTGGGCGTGGTTGGCTCCGTGATCGGACCAGTGGCAAACAACACGGTTTTCGACAGGTACTGACCCTTGTTGGTGTCGAGCACCCACAGCTTGCGGCTGTCATCCCACTGCGCTTGCTCAAGTTCGGTGCCAAATTCGATCATCGGTTTGACATCAAAGTTTTCGCTGACTTCTTCGAGATAGTTCAAAATCTCAGGCTGACGCGCAAACAAATGGCTCCATTTGGCACTCGGTGCAAATGAATACGAGTACAACGCCGATGGCACGTCACAACCACAACCAGGGTAGGTGTTTTCGCGCCATGTACCACCCACGCGAGTGGCTTTTTCAATGATTTTAAAGTTGTTGTAGCCAACCTTTTTCAGGCGGATGGCTGCCGCAATCCCCGAAATCCCTGCACCAACGACGAAGGTGTCATAAATATGTTGCTGAGTCATAAAAACCTCGATCGCTGATTATTTAAACAGGGTGTACGACAAGCCCAAGAACTTGGTGTACAAGGTGGGGGACGCACGCTTCATCAGCCAAAACAGTTTGGCGTCGAGCTGCGGGATGGTGTAGAGCTTGCCTTGATCCAAACGATTGAGGGTCAGTTTGGCAACTGCATCGCTGGTGGTCATGGCAAAGTTCATCAGGGCATGATCGGCAAGCTTGGAGTAGCGGCTGGGGATACGACCGTTTTTGATGATGTTGGTGGGTACCAAGGTTGGACACAACACATTAACTTTGATCTTGGATTTTTTGAGTTCGGACGACAGCGTTTCTGACAATGCCAACACGCCCGATTTGGTCACGTTGTAGGCGGTCATTTCTGGTGCTGCGGTGTAACCTGCGGCGGATGCGACATTAATGATCGCGCCGTAGCCGAGCTTTTTGAATTTGGGCACAAAATAGTGACAACCGTGGATCACGCCCCACAGGTTGACGTGTGTCACCCATTTCCAATCTTCGAGTGACACTTCGTCGAATTTGCCACCCAAGCCCACACCCGCATTGTTGATCACCAAGGTGACCGGATGTTGCAAAAGCTGTTCGGCAGTATCCGCCAGTTCTTTGACCGCATCAGCATTGCCCACATCACAAGTGACCGCAAAGCCTTTGGCGCCCAAGCCCGCCAGCAGTGCGACGGTTTCTTCGGCGGCTGCCAAATTGATATCAGCACACACCACCGTGCCGCCACGTTTGCCCAGTTCGAGTGCAAAGCTACGACCAATGCCGCTACCTGCGCCAGTCACCACAGCGTAAGCCTTTTGACTCGGTACAACTGCTTTGCTAAACAAGCCCATAATTGATTCCAGTGCGTGAGTGGAGGAGCGCTCGCAGGGGAGTACTGCGAGCGCGTGGTGGCCATCTTAGGCGGCGGCGCGAACCGGTGGGGTAAACTCTTTGACAAAGAAAGGCGTCAACACACCTGTTTCAGGGTGCAACAGTTTTTCTTTGTAGTACGCCAAGTACGCGCTGGTGTCATGGTCGCTGGGGTGGAAGTCACGACGGAAATAGTCAAAAATGTGCGGCATGGTGCTGCCAAACACGCCCATTTTTGGTCCAAACAGCAAACCGATGCTTTGCTTGGCTTCTGCCCAAAATGCAGGGCTAACCACATTGGCCGGACGACGCAAGAATGGCAACAATGCTGCACCCAAGGTCACACCACCCAAAATGGTGACAAATGCCAGCGCAAAGCCTGCAATACGCAGTGGATAGCTACCGTTCAAAATCTGATAGACATCATAGGCAATATCTTTATGCTCAGATTCTTCGAGCATATGCCACATCCACATCGCACGACCTTTTTCGTCGTCTGAATAATAGAAGTGATCTTCGTGCTTCATCATGTACTCAGCGAGTACCGCGGTGAAGTGCTCAATCCCTGCCATCATCGATAACTTCAGTGGTTGTGGAAATTTTAAAAAAGTGTATTCAAAGACTTTTTCAGCTAAAAAACGGTACAGTTTTACGGGGAAGTTATGCTCAGTCATAA
>CALFYA010000407.1 GCA_937952925.1 uncultured Moraxellaceae bacterium | reverse complement strand
GATTGCGACATAGCACATAATCGCCTTGCTCAGTCTTTTTGATCAGTTCATTGACATGCAAAATCTCCGCATATTCTGTCCATTTTTCCACTTCACCACGTCCAAGGATTTGCATCGCTTCGGCATCAATCACCGCATCGCCGGTTTTTTGCCGTTCATAAAACAACTGCAAAATATCCAAAATGGCCAAGACCGGATGGCGCGGCAAATGCTCGGCTGAATGAAACACGGTCAGCCCATAGCTGATCTCAACGCCGAGCAGCACCAGATTCCATGACAAATAAATCCACATAATTAAGATTGGCAGCGCCGCAAACGCCCCATACACCTGATCGTAACTGGTGAAGTTGCCCATCACGCCACCAAAGGTATATTTGAGTAATTCAAACAAAATACCAGCAATCGCGCCAGCAATCGTGGCTTCTTTGACCGGTACTTTACAATTGGGGATCAGCCAATACAAAAAGGTAAAACCGGCAATCGTCAAACCAAACGACAACAGCTTGAGCCATACCGCCCAATCAATCGAATAACCTGCAAAATTTTGATTGAGGATTTCAATGGAAGTGAGTGCAGAAGAAGCGGCAAATGCCCCACCGAGCAGAATCGGCCCCAACGAGATGATCGTCCAATACCGCATCCAGCCCATTGCGCCGCCACGCGGACGTTTGACCCGCCACACATGGTTAAACGCTTGCTCAATGGTCGACAGCATCATGGCTGCCGTGACAAACAAAAACAGCACCCCAATCACGGTGAGGTTGGTGGATTTGTCGGTAAATTCGTTGAGGTATTGAGTGATTTGCAGACTAGAGCTGGGCAACAGATTCCGATAAATGGTTTGCTGGATTTCAGCGCGAGCGGGGGCAAGCGCCGGTATTGATGAAACAATCACCAAAAATACCGTCAGGATTGGCACAATCGACAGCATGGTGGTGTAGGTCAGTGAACCGGCTTTATCACGGCACTCATCGGCTTCAAAACGTTTGAAAATAAAAACTAAGAATTTAAACCACAGTTGATCACGCCAAGGTATCCGCTGGAGTATCGATTGCATGTATATCCCCCGATCACGATCAATCTATAAGCAAGGATCGCCCAAAAACAACACATTTGCCAAAGAGACAAGGTAACATGCGTCGGTCAGCCAGCTCCGTATTGGTTTTGAGTGATTTTCAAGGAACTCTTGCGTTATGAGTGCGATTGCAGATGTTTTAGTGTTGTATTACAGCAAATATGGCACCACCCGCGACATGGCGCGGTTGATTGCGCGTGGTATTGAAGAAGTAGGACTGAATGCCAAAATTCGCACAGTGCCTGAAGTCTCCGCCGTCACCACCACAATTGCACCGAGTATCCCTGCCGAAGGTGAGTTGTATTGCAGCCTAGAAGAACTTGCAGCGTGTAGTGGGCTGGCGTTGGGTAGTCCGACTCGTTTTGGCAATATGGCCGCGCCCATGAAGTATTTTTGGGATCAATCGTCTGGTGTCTGGCTATCTGGTGCACTGCAAGGCAAACCGGCCTGTGTATTTACTGCATCGGGCACCATGCATGGCGGCCAAGAAACCACGTTGCTGACCATGATGATTCCGCTGTTGCATCATGGCATGCTGCTGATGGGCATCCCGTATGCCGAAGCCGCGCTCTCCACCACCACGCGTGGCGGTACACCCTATGGTGCAAGCCATGTGAGTGGCGCTGCGCATGATCAACCGCTGTCATCCGATGAAAAAACCTTGTGTATCGCGCAAGGTCGGCGTTTGGCACAGACCATCAAACAACTCGCAGGCCACGCGTCATGAAGTTGTACGGTCGATCATTCAGCTTGGCACAGCACCAACGTTATTTGCGAATCAGTTATCTGAGTTGGTTGATCTGGCTAGGCATTGTTGTCCCGATGGTACGGATGTTTTTCACCCAAATGTCAGCACAGGTGGCATGGGAATTGGCTGGACTGGCCTTGATGCCAGCCCTGATCATGCTGTGCTGGGTGTGGCCTGCCAAACATGGCAACATGCTGATTTTGATGGGCATGCTGCTGTTGTTGTATTTGGGGTTTGCCGTCCTTGGCATCTTGATTGGCGGTATTTCAATCCTGCTGTTTAGCGTTGAAAGCCTGCTGTTGTTGGTGGTGTTGTATTGGCTGATGTGGGTGATTGAACGTCTGCCTAAGTTGCAGGGCGATAAGCCTTGAGGTTGAAGTCGTAGACCGTACCATCGTCGTTTTGGGTCACTTTGATGGGCAGGTAGTCGAGCTGTGGCGCTAGCCAAAAGGTGGTGACCCGTTTGGGATCACGGTGGATACGACGGATTTTGATGGTGTCGTAAGTGCCTGCGGGCACTTTGATCCGTGTATTACCTTCTTGTACAAAACTGACCGGATCTTGGCCTTTTTCATCGGCGAGCCAATATTGCGGGGGGAGCTTGCCGCGTTTGACGTCTTCGCGGACTTGAAACTCCAAATTCAATTCATCGAGTACATTGGGTTCAACTGCATAGCTCACCGTTTTACCATTTTTGCTGCCGGTCGCTTGGCGTTTATTCAAATCAAAACGTAGATTGTTGTTTTTGGTGTGAACCAAAATTTTGTATTGCAGGCTGTGAGCGATTGAGATGACGTTGTTGTTGGCATCCAATCGAAAGCGGCTGGTTTCCGTGGCATTTGCCATCACAGGAATCTTGGCTTTAAACACATACACCCAATCCTGTCCGTCTTTTTTCAGGGTACGACTGGATTCGCCATTAAAACGGCCGTCGATATTAAACACATAATCCGCTTGATAGGGCTGTAGGGCAACGCTGTGTGCGGCCACACTCAACAGTCCCATCAGCATCGTACATTGACCTAAACGTCGCATCTCAATAGATCCTTAAATATCGACAATGAGTCTCATCAAGTGGATCATGACTGATTTATTTGTGGTTTTTCTATAACCAAAGCGCAGTAGATTCGAAACATAAAAGTTTTAATGCACTAATTTGGTGCAATTGCAAGACCTTTTTCGATAAAAATTGTCAAATATGGTGCTTTTGATGCAATATGGCGCATTTTTCGGGGCTTTTTGGAGCATTTGATGGCCACTAGCAATGATGTGCTGTTCCTGTTATTGGGAGCAGTCATGATTTTGGCGATGCATGCCGGCTTTGCATTTTTGGAGCTGGGTACGGTTCGTACCAAAAACCAAGTGAATGCACTCGGTAAGATCTTGGGTGATTTTTCCATTTCGGCAATGGCTTATTTCTTTATTGGCTATTGGATTGCTTATGATGTGACCTTCTTTGGTTCGGCAGCCGAGCTCGTGGGTGCTGATCATGGCTATGGATTGGTCAAATTTTTCTTTTTGCTGACCTTTGCAGCGGCGATTCCGGCGATTATCTCTGGCGGGATTGCTGAGCGTGCCAAATACCATCCACAGTCAATTGCCACGTTCTTTTTGGTTGCATTGATCTATCCGTTCTTTGAGGGGATGGTGTGGAACAACAACTATGGTTTTCAAGACTGGCTGGATGCCAACTTTGGTGAAAAGTTTCATGATTTTGCAGGTTCCGTAGTGGTTCACGCGATGGGCGGGTGGATTGCATTGCCTGCAGTACTTTTGCTCGGTGCGCGGTCGGGGCGTTATGGCAAAGATGGTCGAGTACAAGCCCATCCGCCGTCATCGATTCCATTTTTGGCATTGGGCGCATGGATTCTGATTGTGGGCTGGTTTGGCTTTAACGTGATGAGTGCGCAAAAAGCGGTTGATATCTCAGGCTTGGTGGCGCTCAATTCGCTGATGGCGATGGTTGGCGGCACGTTGGCCGCGAGCTGGATGGGCAAAAATGACCCTGGTTTTATGCACAATGGCCCATTGGCCGGTTTGGTGGCGATTTGTGCGGGCTCAGATATTGTGCATCCCTTGGGGGCGTTGGCGATTGGTGCGGTGGCTGGTGCGATGTTTGTCTGGCTGTTTACCGTGACCCAGAACCGTCTGAAAATCGACGATGTGCTCGGCGTTTGGCCGTTGCATGGCGTTTGTGGTGTCTGGGGGGGGATCGCTGCTGGCATTTTTGGTTTAGAGAAACTCGGTGGGATGGGCGGTGTCTCCATCATGTCGCAGTTGATCGGTACGTTGCTTGGTGTGGTCATCGCATTGGCTGGTGGCTTTTTGGTGTATGGCATTCTCAAAATCACCATGGGCTTACGGCTTGACCAAGAAGAGGAATATCACGGTGCGGATTTGACCGTGCATAAAATCTCTTCGACGTTTGATCGCGATTCTTTCTAAGTCATTGATCGAAAAAAGCTGCATTACGCCAGCTGGCGGGTGTTTTTTTACATCTTTTGCTGAGTTTCAGCCGCAGCACCTTGGACTTTCTCACCACCACGTTCAAGGTCTTTGCCCATCCCTTTGACGGTATTACAACCCGCCAATACCACAGCAGCCAACGCAACAGCAGCAATCAATTTACTCATCTGGTTTCTCCAAACATGGATTGGTTACAGGTGAGTTGACTGTAAAAGCGTAGGGCAGTGTGCTGTAGGAGGGCTTGGTGATGAACGGTAAGGCTTCTGTGATCTATGTAATGTGAGCGACTGTAAACCAAAGATCCAAAAGCCTGATTAAATCATTCAAAAAAATTAAAAATAGCGTGCACTCAACCCTAAAAGCCGTCACGCCCAAGGTGAAGTCTCGATGACCAAAACCACGTCACGTTACAAAGTCAGCCGACGCCACGGGGGACGCACATCCATCAGACGCAGCATATGTCGTGCGGATTCACCGCGTTGATCAAGGGTATTCGACAGATACAAACCATTCGTCCAGTAATGTACTGATGGTGTAGATTCATGCCGCTCAGTGAGCCACTCAACACGCTGTGAGCGTCGCCAAGTGCCGGTCGGGACGTGTGTGAGCTGGGCTGACCATGTGCCGCACAAATGATCGGGATAAATCCAATCGGGGAGCGTGTCGGGGGTAGGCTGATGGATCGGCCAAAACAGACGACCTTTGATCACCGCACGGCGTCGTTCAATGCGGTAGCCCTCAATCGAGCGCACCTCAAATTGTTTGTGCCGCAAATGATGTAATTTGCGCCCAAGCGTATCTTGTTGATTGAGTCCCACCCACTGTGCAGGCTTGAACTCCGCTTCACCCAAATAAAATTTGAGCGCCACTTCCCAATGCTCAATACAACCAGTGTCGATATTTTCCAGCAAAAAATCCACTTCGCCCAAAGTGCGCTTGCCATCCATACGCGGGATGCCATGCCCAATCAGCACAAACTCATGCCAGCCTTCATCGGCCAGCCAAAACGCCAACAAATCTTCAAAATAATAGCCAAGCCGCAGGTTGGGGCGCGGGCGAATCGCCTGATACAGCGCAGCAGGCTGCATATCGAGTTGCTGTAGACGCGGCAAGTAACGCTCAAAATGGCGTTGCCAAAATGCAGCACTGGGCAGTTGGATACCACAAGGCTCAGGTTGAGGCCATGCGCAGATGAGCGGTGGGGCGGCGATCACAAACGCCAAATCACGAACCAACGGGTCGGCAAACTGCAACCACGGTGCACGATTAATCACAATAGACATAGATCAAGCTGACAAACAGCGTGGAGATCAGAGGGGGGAGAGAGTGCCCGAGGCCGGACTTGAACCGGCACG
>CALFYA010000406.1 GCA_937952925.1 uncultured Moraxellaceae bacterium | reverse complement strand
AGGGAAGATTGGTTACATGCACTCAATCGTCAAATACGAAGACGCTTTGACGTCTTAATCCCTTTTATGTCAGGGAAGATTGGTTACTCCGCTTTTTCGGTTGGAATCACCGGCGGAAGGTCTTAATCCCTTTTATGTCAGGGAAGATTGGTTACGGAAGGAGAATACGGCGATCTCCGCCGTGAACTGGTCTTAATCCCTTTTATGTCAGGGAAGATTGGTTACTTCCATTGGAGATTTAAAATGGCAACTCTCGACAGTCTTAATCCCTTTTATGTCAGGGAAGATTGGTTACTTTGTGACCTTTTGGGTAAATTTTTTGTACATGGTCTTAATCCCTTTTATGTCAGGGAAGATTGGTTACTCACCCCCTTGTTTTTCCTTTTGGGAATCAAGGTATTGCGAGGTCTACTCCCAACTTTTCGCTTGTGGCAAAAATTGTTGGATTTTTGATCAACTTTTGTGTGAACTAGTTCACACTTTTAAGCTGACAAAGAGAACAAGGCGATTTCGTCAACCGCCTAGCCAGAATAACAAACCAATTTAAAAAAGCAAGTGATTTGTATGCTAAAATAAAATATTTTTTACTCATCATCATCGCTGTCATCAGCTCCACACACGCCCCCCCACATACTACGCCCCTGCCCATCAAACAACGCCCAACCACGCTCCCCACAGTGCCCCAAACGTACCGCCGTTGCCAAAGGCTCCACCGCATACACACGTATATCATCGGCTTTGGGATCAATCAGTGGCTCAAGTGCCGCCACCAGCTGCGTCATCTGTGTTGGCAACACCTCCGCGTAATACACCGAATACTGCAAACGCCACATCAGCTTAGACACCACCCGATGCACCTTTGCCAAGCGTTTGCGATCAGCAATGTCATAACACAACACATAATGTTGAGCGTGCATCAGCATCCCCTCCCTAGCAACTGCCCTAGTCCGTTATGACGCATCATCATCCACCCAAGGCAAGGTCACATCGGGCTGCAAACGCCGCACCAACACCCGTACCATCTGCACCGCATCACGCATCCAAGCATCTTGTACCGCCGCAAACTCTTGATAAAACCGCGCACGTCCGGCTTTGCCCAGCGTACAAGGTGAATGTCCTGCGGCATCCGACATCGAAAAATCCTCCACCCGCATCGTCTCACTCGCACACAACCGCCACACCCACCACTCCACATCTGAGCGCAGCACCTCCATCAAATCACACACCAACGAATCGCGCCCATACGCCACCTCATGCAACACCCCCAGCTGTGGGTCTAGCCCACCATGCTGCACCGCCTTAGCGACAATCCCATGCAACAACGTATAAGCCAAAGACAACAACACATTGACCGGATCACGCGGTGGCCGACGATTGCGCCCCACAAATCCCCATGCTGGTGCAAACAACTGTTGATACGCGCCAAAATACAACGCTGCCGCCGCCCCCTCACTGCCGCGCAGTGCCGCCAGATTGGGCTGCCGCTCAAGCCGCGCCGCCAAACGCCCAATCATCCCAGACCGATAACGCAACATCGCCGCCCGATCACCACGAATCAGCACCGCCGACGCCAGCAACAACTTTTGCCGACGCAGGCGTAGCCGTACCAACCGCTTCGCCCACGCATATTGCGCCGCCGGATGGGTTACTACGGCATACTGTGCCAAGCGTCGCCGTGCATCTTTGTGCTGACTGCCCACCATATAGCAAGACTCACCCTGTCCACGTCCTGCAATCACCTGTACGCGGATATCATGCGCCGCCAATTGCGACAGCAACCGACTATCAAGCTGTGTACGGGTCTGGATCACCACACTCTCCAGCTGAGCAAGTGGCGCAGTCCGTGGCTTTGCCCAACTGGCATGACGAGCCACCAACCGCCCTTGTTCCACATCGAGCGAAACGCCTTGTTGATCAATCACAATATGTCGCATAGGTCTAACCCCAATACATGGATTCTGTGGGTAACTCAGGTGCCACGCCCAAGCGCATCACCGCCTGATCAGCCGTGAGCCGGATCAGCACCACCGCATCTTCAGGCGCTTTGAGCGTTGCCAACGCGGTGAGCAATTGATGTTTTTCAGATGCAGACAGCCAGCACTCAAACGCCGACTTCTGCCCACCACATGACAGCGCATACACCACCGCATAAATACGCGCCAAACGTTGATCATCGCGGACGTCATACGCCACCAAATAAAAACTGCGCCGCATGT
The DNA here is from genome assembly GCA_937952925.1 of uncultured Moraxellaceae bacterium. GTDB lineage: Bacteria > Pseudomonadota > Gammaproteobacteria > Pseudomonadales > Moraxellaceae > CALFYA01. The sequence goes on along the minus strand of CALFYA010000406.1, from coordinate 2,207 downwards.
CTAGCGCCCCGTTTTTCATAAAATCTAAAAATAGACGACGCCAATCACAACGGCGTCAAACATAAGCTTGCGACGCTTAGACTGTGCGTTTTATGTAAATAAAAATAAAAGTCGCCCATTAATTCGCCATTTAGACCATCAGTCAACTTGAGTTTTTAGGATTGACGCGTACTATCAGGCTAAGCGCAACACGGACGATTCGCATCTACGATCAAGACAGCACCAGCTGCAAGATCGCTACAACAACGTCCAGCTGCACCCCCATAAATCAATCTCACAAGCTTGTGTTTGAGCAATGCCCAACCGCGAACATTGTAGGATGCGTGCAAATCGCTATTGCACCGCAGGAGTTGTGATGTCCAAAAAAATCTTATTGTTGGTCACGGGCATGACCCCACAAATCATCACCGAAACAGTGTATGGGCTGGCACACCCAACCGATGGCACTAGCCCGTGGGTGCCTGATGAAATCCATGTGATTAGTACCCAAGATGGTCTCAACCAGATTCGTGATCGCCTATTTGAAAAGGGCAACTTCCAGCGATTGATCGAGGATCATCAATTGCCGCAGATTGCTTTTGATGAGTCACAGTTATATTGCATCACCAATACCGATGGCGTTTTACTCAAAGACCTCAAGACGCCAGCAGACAATGAGTTTGCAGCAGATAAAATTTGCGAAAAAGTGCGCGAATTTACTGCCGATGACACCAACACCTTGCATGTCTCGATTGCCGGTGGCCGCAAAACCATGGGCTTTTATGCGGGATATGCACTGTCGTTGTATGGTCGTGCCCAAGATCGGATGTCACATGTGTTGGTCGATGATCGCTTTGAAACCGTTGCCGACTTTTACTATCCCACACCCGATACTCGCTTTGTCACCAATCGTGAAGGCAAGACGCTAGACGCCAAAGATGCGCAAGTGTGGCTGGCCAATATCCCGTTTGTACGGTTGCGTAGCTCGCTCAGCCCCCATGCTTTAGTCCATCAGTACCGCTTTAGCGATGTGGTTGAGTCACTCAACGATCTCACTCAGCCCCTACAATTGGTGCTCAATGGTCTCAAGCAAACCGTATCTGTCAAAAATAAAACCTGCGAATTGCCCCCGCGTGATTTTGCATTTTATCTGTGGTTTATCAAACGCAAGTTGGCAGGGCAAGCAGGCGTTGCACGACCCATTGATGGAGTGCCGTTTGACAGTCAGGAGTACATGGATTTGTACGAAGGCAGTCGAGATATTGTATTTGATCAAGCCTATTTTGATCAGACCAAATCGCGTATCCAAGCGAGCTTCAAAAAAGCATTTGGCCCTGAGCTCACCAAGGCCATTATGCCCTCTCAGGCAAAGCGCGGCGGTGCATACGAATGCCCCATCCAAGCCGAACATATTGTATTGCGCGATATTTAGGAGATGTATCCGATGACAAAGTTTGCCAAACGCGAGTACACACTAGAGTTGATCACTCCTGCTTTTTTGGGTGGTTATGATCAGTCTGCTGAGTGGCGCACCGCAGGGATGAAGGCGCTGATTCGCCAATGGTGGCGCGTGGTGTATGTGGCGGAGCATGGTGTAAATGTAGCGGAGATGCGTCGGGCTGAAAGTCTGCGTTTTGGAGTCGCCGCCGGTCCAAAAGATAGTCTAAAGGCTGCTGTACAGATTCGATTTAAAAAAGAACCTTCAAGCCGAACAGACAAGGTGTCAGGCATCATCAAAGACCAAACCCAATCTTTGCAATATCTGGGCTTTGGTCCGTTTGTACAGCCAAACATCCCAACCAGCCGTACCGCACTATCGGCAGGTGGAAAAGTAGATCTTATGATCTTAATACGAGGAGCAACTGATGAAGAGTGCCAAAAACTGCGAGAAGAAATTGATCAAACGATGTTTTTGATTCATCAGTTTGGCACCATTGGCTCTCGAGCAAACAACGGTTGGGGGAGTCTGCACGTTACTGGCGATCTCCAATTCCAAGAGCTAAAACGCTATGGTCGAAAAATTGAAGATTGTATGCGTACAGATTGGAAGTCTGCTATTGCAACAGATAATAAAGGTTTGATGGTATGGCAGACCCAAGCGTGTGCAACTGCTGATGATGCCATGAAGCGTCTAAAGCATATGCGAAAAGAAGACCAAAATATCTTGGCTAAGCAAAAAGGCCAACGAGGATTAATCAATGGTCCTTTCAAAAATCAAAATCGTTGGC
>CALFYA010000405.1 GCA_937952925.1 uncultured Moraxellaceae bacterium | reverse complement strand
ATCATGAAAGCGCAGCAAGCACTGCCGGATTTGACCGCACAGATGCTGCAAAAACTCAGCCCCATCTTACAGGCCGAACAGCCCGATGTGGTGCTGGTACATGGCGACACCACCACGACATTTGTGGGCGCACTCGCCGCATTTTATCAACGGATTGCGGTCGCCCATGTTGAAGCAGGGCTACGCACCCACAACCTATACTCACCGTGGCCAGAAGAAGCCAATCGCAAACTGACCGGTGTATTGGCTCAGTTGCATTTTGCGCCGACCAGTCAAGCACGCCAACATCTATTGGCCGAACAGGTCAGTGATGCCCATATTGTGGTCACGGGCAATACGGTGATTGATGCGTTACTCCAGATCAATCAACAGCTCGATCAGCAACAATTGACGCCTACGCTCGATTTTTCGTTTATGCAACAGGATCGGCGTATGGTGCTGATTACAGGGCATCGGCGTGAAAATTTTGGTCAGGGCTTTGAGTCGATCTGCCTAGCCATTGCACAGCTCTCACGCCTACACCCTGAAGTCGATTGGGTTTATCCCGTACATCTTAATCCACAGGTACGCCAGCCGGTATATGCGCTATTGGCTGGTTTGGACAATGTCCATCTGATTGAACCACAAGAGTATGTGCCGTTCGTGGCCTTGATGCGTCGCAGCTACTTTATTTTGACCGATTCGGGGGGCATCCAAGAAGAAGCCCCTGCGTTGGGCAAGCCGGTGTTATTGATGCGGGACACCACCGAGCGCCCCGAAGCGGTACAAGCTGGTACGGTGCGTTTGGTTGGCACGCAAGCGGAGCAAATTATTGAGGCAGCAGATCAGTTGTTGACCGATCCGGCCTGCTATCAGCGCATGAGCTTGGCACACAATCCCTATGGGGATGGTCATGCCGCTCAACAGATTGTAGAGACCTTGATCGCACGATTTGCTCGGAAGTCATCATGATGCCATTTCAGATTGGGATTTTGACACCGAGTTATAATCGACCTGATTTGCTCAAACGCTGTATTGAGTCTGTGCTGGCACAAGATTATCCGTATTGGCGCTTGTATGTGGTTGATGATTGCTCGACAGTGGATCTGGAGCAGTTTCAGCAAGATTATCCTGATCCTCGCATTCGTTTTACGCGGATGGCACAAAACGCTGGCGTCAATCGGGTGCGCAATACCGCATTAGATATGGCGCAGCACGATCAGTGCGATGCGATATTTTTACTCGATGATGATGATTACTTGCCCGAGCAGGCGTTGCGTCGGGTGATGCAGGTGGTCGATACCCATCCTCAAGCGTATTGGCTGGTGCTCAATGTCACCGGCCATCAGCGCGAGCTGGCGGCAAACACGTATATTCAGCAGACCTTTGAGTTTGATTATATTGCTGATTATTTGATG
>CALFYA010000404.1 GCA_937952925.1 uncultured Moraxellaceae bacterium | reverse complement strand
ACCAATGGCGAGCGTGGCGGGATGGTGGCGTTTTATCATGTCATCGTGCCACAAGGTCAATTGCCATTGGTACAAGCCAAGATTCAAGATCAACAGATACAGGTGGTTCGTGGCGATACGCGCTACAACGGCCAGCCATTTACACCGACGGGTATTTTGGCGGTCGAAATGCAGGCCAATAGTCTTGGTGTCTATTGGGATGAAGAAGCCGATTTGCATGGCGCACATTTAGACGCGCTCAAAACGGCACTACTCGATTTGGCTGCGAACCCTCCCAAGTGATTTTTTAGGAAATGTTGCTGACTCATGCCCACTCGTCCTCGTTCGACTACGACCAACACCGTCAAAGCCGGTCGTCGTAACAGCAGTCCGGTTGCACCAGCCGCCGAACTGCTCCATCCCGATCCTGCACCGAGCAAAGCCGCTCGCGCATTAGTGATCGTCGAATCTCCTGCCAAAGCCAAAACCATCAATAAATATTTGGGTCGTGAATACATCGTCAAATCGAGTGTCGGTCATGTGCGTGATTTGCCGGTCAGTGGCGGTGGCAAAACCGATAAAGAAGATAGCAAGCCTGCGGCGCGGGGCAAACAAACCGCCGAAACCAAAGCTGCCAAAGCACAGTCGGCCTTGATCAAACGCATGGGCGTTGATCCTGAGCACGATTGGCAAGCGCACTACGAAGTCCTGCCCAACAAAGAGCATGTCGTCGCCGAACTCAAAAAGCTCGCTGCAAATGCCGACGAAATTTATCTGGCAACTGACTTGGATCGGGAAGGAGAAGCGATTGCTTGGCACTTGCAACAAGTGATCGGTGGACATCCCGACAAATACAAACGCGTGGTGTTTAACGAAATCACCAAAAATGCCATCCAGCAAGCGTTTCAAAGCCCCAGCCGTTTGGATCTAAACAAAGTCAACGCGCAACAAGCGCGTCGCTTTTTGGATCGGGTGGTGGGCTATATGGTGTCGCCGTTGCTGTGGGAAAAGATCGCTCGTGGTTTGTCAGCCGGTCGGGTGCAATCGGTCGCCGTCAAACTCGTCGTTGAGCGCGAGCGTGAGATCCGTGCGTTTATTCCCGAAGAATACTGGGAAATTCACGCCGACACGCAAAGTGGCAAAGATCCGATCCGCCTAGAAGCGGTCAAACAAGCGGGCAAAACCCTCAAGCTCAAAAACAAAGCCGATACCGATGCGGTGCTTGCTGTACTCGCACCAGCAAGTTATGTGGTCAGCAACCGCGAAGATAAGCCAACCAAAACCAATCCATCCGCGCCGTTTATCACCTCGACTTTGCAGCAAGCCGCCAGCACGCGTTTGGGCTTTTCGGTCAAAAAGACCATGACCCTTGCCCAGCGTCTGTACGAAGGTGGTTTTATTACCTACATGCGTACCGACTCGACTTTTTTGAGTCAAGACGCGCTGAACATGGTACGCGGCTATATCGAAGACAGCTTTGGCGCACGCTATCTGCCGGCCAAGCCCAATTTTTATGGCAACAAAGCCGGTGCACAAGAAGCGCACGAAGCGATCCGCCCATCGAGTGTGGTGGTGTCTGCCGACCAAGTGCCGCTAGAGCGTGATGCACAGCGGCTGTACGAATTGATTTGGCGGCAATTTGTGGCCTGTCAAATGCCGCCAGCCGAATATCTCTCCTCGACCATTAGCGTGACGGCTGCCGATGTTGAATTGCGGGCGCGTGGTCGTACCCTCACCTTTGATGGCTTTACCCGTGTCTCTGCGGTCAACAAACAAGACGATGATCTGTTGTTGCCTGCGGTCAAAATCGGTGATGTGCTCAAGCTGATCAAGCTTGATCCATCACAGCATTTTACCAAGCCACCGGCACGTTTTACCGAAGCGAGCTTGGTTAAAGAGTTGGAGAAAAAGGGCATTGGGCGTCCCTCGACCTATGCGGCGATTATTTCCACCATCCAAGATCGGGGTTACGTCAAACTCGAAAACCGCCGCTTGTATGCCGAAAAAATGGGCGACATCGTCACCGATCGCTTGAGCGAAAACTTTAGCAACCTGATGGATTATGCGTTTACCGCTGATCTTGAAGGCCAGCTCGACAAAGTCGCCGATGGCGACCGCGATTGGAAAAACGTCCTCAATGAGTTCTACGGTGATTTCAAACAAAAGCTGACCCATGCTCAAGGCATGGACGGGCGCGAAGGCATGCGCCGCAACTTGCCCGTTGAAGTGCCCGACGTACACTGCCCGCAATGTACCCGCCCGATGCAGATCCGTACTGGCTCAACGGGGGTGTTTTTGGGCTGTTCGGGCTACAACCTGCCGCCCAAAGAACGCTGCAAAGGCACCATCAACCTTGCACCGGTCGAATCACTGGCAGCACTTGCCGACGACGAAAACGACCGCGCTGAAACTGCTGATTTGATGGCGAAAAAACGCTGTCCGATTTGCGATACGGCGATGGACAGCTATATCGTCGATGGTGGGCGCAAACTGCATATTTGTGGCAATAATCCCGACTGTGCAGGGCATCTGCTCGAAGAAGGCAGCTTCAAAGTCAAAGGCTACGATGGCCCCTCGATTCCGTGTGAAAAATGCGGCGCAGACATGCAACTCAAGACCGGACGTTTTGGCCCTTACTTTGCCTGTACTGGTTGTGACAACACCCGTAAAGTGCTGAAAAACGGTCAGCCCGC
>CALFYA010000403.1 GCA_937952925.1 uncultured Moraxellaceae bacterium | reverse complement strand
ATTCTGGCCGCCTTTGTATGGGTGATGTTCTGATGAAAAGCGCAACAGGATTAACCGGTTCCGGTTCACGCGATTGGGCAGTACAACGCATTTCGGCCATTGTGCTGGCGTTGTACACCGTCGTGGTGCTCGGTTGGATGATTGCTCATCCCCAGTTTGGTTATGAAGCATGGTATGGCTTCATGATGACCACTCCCATGAAGATTTTTAGCTTGCTCGCGGTGGCCTCTTTGGCAGGCCATGCGTGGGTTGGGCTGTGGACGGTGCTGACCGACTATGTCACCACGCGTCAAATGGGGCCTTCTGCCAACGGTATCCGTTTGGTGTTGCAAGCCGCGATGGTCATCGCAGTATTCGTCTTTACGGTCTGGGGCATCCAGATTTTCTGGGGTTAAGGTGGTTGAATCATGGCTGAGCTTTCCAAAGAAAAACTGAGCAATATTGAAGCCCTCACCTTCGACGCAGTGATCGTGGGTGGTGGCGGTTCGGGCATGCGTGCCTCGCTGCAATTGGCGCGAGCTGGCCTCAAAGTGGCAGTCCTGACCAAAGTATTCCCAACGCGTTCGCACACTGTTGCGGCACAAGGTGGGATCGGTGCGTCGCTGGGCAACATGTCCGAAGACAACTGGCACTATCACTTCTATGACACCGTCAAAGGCTCCGACTGGCTCGGTGACGAAGACGCGATTGAGTTTATGTGCCGTCAAGCCCCACACATGGTGTATGAGCTTGAGCACATGGGCATGCCGTTTGACCGTAATGCCGATGGGACGATTTATCAGCGTCCATTCGGTGGTCACAGTGCTGAATATGGCAAAAAAGCCGTACCACGCGCCTGTGCGGCAGCTGACCGTACCGGCCATGCGCTGTTGCACACCCTGTACCAAAAGAACTTGGAACTCGGTACCCAGTTTTTTGTGGAGTGGATTGCCCTCGACCTGATCCGTGATGAAGACGGTGAAGTGCTCGGTGTGACCGCGATTGACCAAGAAACTGGTAAAGTTGGCGTGTTCCAAGCCAAAGCCACCTTGTTTGCCACCGGTGGTGCAGGCCGTATTTTCGCCGCATCGACCAACGCCTACATCAACACCGGCGACGGTTTGGGCATGGCGGCGCGTGCGGGCATTCCGTTGCAAGATATGGAATTTTGGCAGTTCCACCCAACGGGTGTTGCTGGCGCGGGCGTGCTCTTGACCGAAGGCTGTCGGGGTGAAGGCGGCGTGTTGCGTAACTGCAACGGCGAGCCATTTATGGAGCGCTACGCACCGACCCTCAAAGACTTGGCACCGCGTGACTTCGTATCACGTTCGATGGATCAAGAAATCAAAGAAGGTCGTGGCTGTGGCCCCAACAAAGACTACGTCTTGCTGGATCTGACCCACTTGGGTTATGACACCATCATGAAGCGTCTGCCATCGGTCTACGAGATTGGCAAAAAATTCGCCAACGTCGATTGCACCAAAGAGCCGATTCCGGTTGTGCCGACCATTCACTATCAAATGGGCGGTATTCCCACCAACATCAATGGTCAAGTCGTGACTCCACAAGGCGATGAGCCAAACGTGGTGGTCAAAGGCTTGTACGCGATTGGTGAATGTTCTTGCGTGAGCGTGCACGGTGCCAACCGTTTGGGCACCAACTCACTGCTCGACTTGGTGGTGTTTGGTAAGGCTG
>CALFYA010000402.1 GCA_937952925.1 uncultured Moraxellaceae bacterium | reverse complement strand
TCCAAGCTCCCTCACGTCCGCCTTTGACCACAAAAGACACAATCCCACCAAACGCGCGTTGCTGTTGTTTGGCAATCTCATGACCGGCATGGCTGGGCAAACCACTGTAATACACTTGCTCCACGTTGGGATGAGCGTGTAGCCACTGCGCCAATTTCAGCGCACTTGCGGAGTGCGCTTCCATGCGTAGACGCAAGGTTTCTAAGCCTTTGAGGAACACCCACGCATTGAATGGACTCATCGAGGGGCCACAAGTACGCGTCACGCCAAACACTTCTTCGAGCAGCTTGGCATTGCCCACCACTGCCCCGCCCAAAGCACGCCCTTGACCATCGAGGTATTTGGTCGCCGAGTGAATCACCAAGTCTGCGCCAAGCTTGAGCGGCTGCTGAAGCGCTGGCGTGCAAAAACAGTTGTCGACGGCCAGCAAAATCTGATGCGCGTGTGCCAGCGTCGCAAGTGCGGCAATATCGACCACTTCGGCAAGTGGATTACTGGGGGTTTCGCAAAAAAACAATTTGGTTTTGCCGGTTTGGATAGCGGCTTGCCATTGGCTGATATCGGACAAATCAACAAAGGTGGTGCTGACCCCAAATTTGCTCATGTATTTTTCAAACATGGCGGTGGTGGTACCAAACACCGCACGCGAACACACCACATGATCACCGGCTGCCAAAAACGCCAATGCGGTGGCTAAAATCGCTGCCATGCCCGATGCCGTCGCCACACAACGCTCACCGCCCTCCAAAGCCGCCAAACGCTGCTCAAAGGCACGGACGGTCGGATTGGTAAAGCGTGAGTAAATATTGCAGTTGGGGACTTGTCCGCCAAATGCAGCGGCAGCATCTGCGGCACTCTCGTACACAAACGATGAGGTGAGAAACATCGGCTCGCTATGCTCACCTTCAAGGGTGCGGCGATGCCCTGTCCGCAGTGCTAAAGTGTCAAAGCCAAGGGACGATTCAAACTCATCAAACGGATTCATGATGCAAACAAGCTGGCGAAAACAAGATTGTGAAATTAAAGCAAACAGGTCGTCAAGCAAAGTCTATTGTGTCATTTTTTGCAAATTGTGCGGCGAGGTGCGACAAATATCGTCCACTCAACCCGCAATATTTCATTTTTTGTGGACATCACCCAAGTTTGACTGCTGCGGTGCATGGATGCGCCGCTGAGTTGTTTGAGCCATGGATGGCGAGTTCTCAGCGGAAAAACGGTTTTGCTTACTTTTTCCAAGAAAAAAGTAAGGCCAGCCGCAGGCGAAACAGCGATGCTTCTGATTCACCTGTGGATGCCGATGGCTTGATCAGCAGATCAACCTGCCCCCCGAAATTGACAATCATCACTGTCAAAAATGATCAGTCTAGCGTTAATTCAATTTAAAAACATTACATTTGTGACACGCACACGCTCACGTTTTTGCCAGATGCAAGGCACCGTTTCTTTGTTATAGTCCAGCCGCTTTTGCTTTAAGTCCCTGTTGGAGCTGTGTCCATGCACTTGCCTGCAATTCGTGAGTTGGCTCGTTCGCCGCGCATCCAAAATGCTCGTGACCGTTTTTTTCGTGCTGAGCAACTGATTCAAGCGGGGAAAACCCCGTATCAGGTGGTCTTTGATGATGGGCTGGCTCGTCTGCGCTACTATCCGCCGCTTGCAGGGACTGCAACTCAATATCGTGTGCCGTTGGTGATTGTGGCACCGCTTGCCATCAATATGCTGGTGTTTGATTTATTTGAAAATCGCTCCTTAATTCGCTATTTGCTGGAACGTGGTTTTTCGGTGTATTTGATCGATTGGGGCACGCCGACTCGTCAGCATGTCAATCGTAATTTCCATAGCTATATTCTCAAATCGATGCCACAGATGCTTGAGCAAGTCCGCAGCCATAGCGGTGAGCGCCAAGTGTCTTTGCATGGTTGGAGTATGGCAGGGATTTTTACCTTGTTGTACGCAGCGTATAGCAAAGATCCCGACATCAAAAACATGATTATTTTGGGTTCGCCGATTGACTCATATGCATCGGGTCGGATTGGTCAGGGCTATAAAATGGCGGGCAAATTTTGGCGTTGGGCAGAACGTCGCACTGGTTGGCATCCACGCACCTTGCCCTCGCAGTTGCTGCATTCGCCGGGTTGGAGCAATGCGATGGGTTTTCGCTTGCTTGACCCGATTGGCACGCTCAAAGGTCATCTGAATATGCTACGCCAGCTCGATAACCGCGAGGCGATTACCAGCCACGCCACGTGGGGCGCATTCCTCAACAACATGGTGGACTACCCTGGTGGCGTCAACCGCGATATGTTGCTGAAAATTTGGCTGGATAATCCACTCAAACACGGTGAGTTTAAAATTGGCGGACGCATGGTGTATCTCAAAGACATCCATGCCAGTTTGCTGGCGGCGGGTGGTCGTCAAGACAATATGGTCACCATTGATTCGGTACGTCCATTGACCCGTTTGGTGGGTACCGATGATGTGACCTTTACCACCATTGCGGGCGGACACGTCGGCATGATTGCCAGCGAAGGCGCTAGCCAAGAGTTTTGGCCGCAAATGGCGGATTGGTTGGCAGCGCGTTCTCGCTAAACACGGTCTTATCCCAAAAAAGCGCAAAGATTTGCGCTTTTTTTTGGTTCACGCCTCCATCTAGTTGCGGCATGTTGACCTCATCCAATTGATTTGAGGAATGCCCGATGAGCTTACGTCTAGGTGATACCGCCCCCAACTTTCAACAAGCATCCAATATTGGTGACATCGATTTTTATCAGTATTTGGGTGATCAATGGGGGGTGTTGTTTTCGCACCCTGCCGATTTTACGCCGGTATGTACGACTGAACTCGGTGCAAGCAGCAAACTTGCTGAGGAGTTTGCCAAGCGACAGGTCAAAGTCTTGGCCTTGTCGGTGGATACGGTCGAGTCACATCACCGTTGGATTGAAGACATCAACGACACGCAACACACCGTGCTGAATTTCCCCATCTTGGCGGATGCCGACCGCCGTGTATCGACCCTCTACGATTTGATCCATCCCAATGCCAGCACCACCCATACCGTGCGCTCGGTGTTTGTGATTGATCCCGCCAAAAAAATCCGCTTGATCATCACCTATCCAGCCAGCACAGGGCGCAACTTCAATGAACTGCTGCGCGTGATCGATTCGTTGCAACTCACCGATCAACACAAAGTAGCAACACCGGCCAATTGGCAACATGGCGATGACGTTGTCATTTTACCGTCATTACAAGATCATGACGAATTGCAGCAGCGTTTCCCCCAAGGCTATCGCACTGAGCGCCCCTACTTGCGCTGGGTACAGCTCAAATCACCGGTTTAAGCGTCTACTGAGCTGATCCGGATCAGTGCTACCATAGCGTCCAACATCAACAGGTGGATGAGATCATGATCAGCGTTGCGTTTTTGGGATTGGGGGCAATGGGTTGGCGGATGGCGGCGCATTTGCCCAAAGCGTTTGCCGATGTCCGTGTGTGGAATCGCAACTTTGACAAAGCCCATGCGCATGCCCAAAGCTTTGGGACGCAAGCCTGCCCAATTGAGCAAGCCGTTCAAGCGGATGTGATTTTTTCTTGTCTGCCCACCAGCCGTGAAGTTGAAGCATTGATTGCCGCACATCCCCCCAAAGCAGGGAGTATTTGGGTGGATTGCACCAGTGGTGAGCCTAGCTCTGCGCGTGCGGTGGCGGCTGCCCTCGCCTTGCAAGGCGTGGCGTTTTTGGATGCACCGGTATCCGGTCAAACCATTGGTGCCGAAAAAGGCACGCTGACCGTGATGGTCGGTGGTGATCCAGCAGCACTCGAACGCGCTCGGCCTGCCATTGAGCCATTTGCAGGGTTGATCCAACATGTGGGTGGCAGTGGCTCAGGCTTTGCGGTCAAAGCCATCAACAATATGTTGCTCGCGGTGAATTTGTGGGCGGCAGCTGAAGGTTTTACGACCCTCAAAGCGCACGGGGTTGATCTGCATGGCGCATTGGCCTGCATCAATGCATCGAGTGGGCGCAGTATGGCCACCGAGATGGTCTTGCCCCAACGCGTGCTCAATCGTGCGTTTCCAACCACCTTTGCCCTTGATCTGCTCGCCAAAGACACAGGGATTGCCCTAGATTTGGTACACAGTGCCAAGCTGCCTGCGCCAATTTTGGCACTGACCCAAAGCCTGTTTCGGGCAGCGAGTGATACCGCCGAACCCAACAGTGATTTTTCGGCAAGTGTGAAAATGTTGGAGCGTTGGACGAATATCACGATTGATTAATATTTGATCACATCAAAAGTACCAGACAGGTGCTTTTTTGATTAACATCTATTAACATAACGAACCATTTAAATGTTTTTTATAGGTTTTTGCATGTCCAACATCTCCAAAACACTGCTGATGACGACTCTACTCGCCAGCACTGCGACCGCTTTTGCTCAAGAACAAACCAGCAACACACCGTCTGGCTATCAAGGTTCTTCTTATTGGTCTGCGGGTATGGCCAAGATGAACGTGGATCCATTTATGATTGAAGGCCAACCCATTGAGATCAAAGATGGCTTTTTGCTGGGTGGTGGTGCAACCAAACCCCTGCCATTCAAAAACACCTTTTGGGAATGGAGTATTCTGATTGGTGGTAGCGAAACGTCGTATACCAGCGAAAACAGCACTGGTCGCTGCAATACGAGTGATCAGCAAGTGGTAGCTTGTGGCCAATCACTCACCACCGTGATTGGTGCAATTCCACTAACTGCCAATGCTTATTACGATATTACCCCTGATCTGCAAATCTCCGCAGGTGCAGGCGCGAGCTTGGCCATGCTGTACTACTCTAGCGGTCTCAATGCCGATGAGTATCAAAGCAAGCAAACCAGCTCAGCATCAGCAACAACGCTCAGCCCAATCATCCAAGCGGCATTGACCTACCAAAAACTGCAACTCAAAGTCATGCAACTGAGCACTCTTGGCAACGATAAAACCGGCAAAGGCGATAGTACCTTTATCACCTTAAACTGGGTGAATCGTTACTAAGTTGTCGCCAATCCGTCTTTATCACCAGCGCGGTGATAAAGACTGTTTGCAAGAATGCCGCACCCTTCACACTCTTTGCTCATATTTTAAATCTCTTTAAGTGTTTTTTAATTTAGCCCTAATGTTCAATTTTTAAACTAAAACAACACCACATTTTTGAGGAATACGATGATGCGTATCAAAACAAGGATCGCTTTGATCACTGCACTCGTGATGACCAGCAGTGCATTTGCCAACACCACCTACACCTACAAAGGCTCAAATTTTTTTGGCAGTACCGACCACATTGAAATCCAGTTTCAAACCGCGCAGCCGCTGCCTGCATCGACCAGTTATTTATCAGCGACCGCCGCAGGTGTTTTGGCTAATACCGGCAAACTGATCGTGACTGGTGCCAATGGCATCGTGCCGGGTTTCACCTTGCCGTTGACCAACTTTTTTATCCATACCAATGCGCAAGGCCAAATTGACTCATGGCATATCTTGGGTGACATCAGCCCAACAAGTTCTGGCACAACGCTGAGCGGTACGCATTGGCAAGCCTATTCGATGAATAGCCGTGCCTATGTGATTCCCGGTTCTGGGGTGACCGGCACTTACGATTATGACCAAGGCACGCGCACCACGTTTTATAGCACCTGCACCGGCGCACCAACCGGTTGTACGCTCGCGGGCAATGGGCAGCCTTATGTTGGCGAGTATAGTGGGATCATCAACCCCTCCAACTCAGGGATTGCATCGTGGTTGGTCACCAATGGCACGCCGACCACACCCACACCTGCGCCGCTGTCGGTCGGTGTAACCTTTAAAAATGGGACGGTGGGTGTCGCCTATCAAAGCGCCATCACCATCAAAGGCGGCACAGCACCTTATAACATTCAAGCCACCAACCTCCCGACCGGTTTGCGTGTGGTGAATCAAGCCATCAGCGGCAAACCTAGCAAAGCAGGGACTTACAACGTCTCGCTACGTGTGACTGATGCCAAAGGCAACTTGGCACAGAAAACCGGCAACATCACCATTGTGGCTGCGCCAAAACCTACCCCCACCAATCTGAGCTGTACACCGAGCGCCTCACGCGCAGAAGTGGAAGGTCGTGGCAAAGTGACTGCTGTACAAGGCAGCATCGTGTCGGTCAACAATATCGCGCTGAATATTGCATCTTGCAGCAAAACCCTACCCTCAACCTATTTGCCCAAAGTCGGTGATACGGTGGAATGGCAAGGTGTACGCTACAGCAATGGCAGCACCGTGATCAGCCTGCTCCAACGCGATTAACGTCCTACTCGCCCACGGCTGACACGCGCTCAGCCGTGATCTTGTGCATCAAGTTGTAAAAATTGGCGGTTTTGCTCCCGCAATTGGGCATCTGCATCGGTATACAAAAACGGCAAATAAGCATAAAGCTGTCCA
>CALFYA010000401.1 GCA_937952925.1 uncultured Moraxellaceae bacterium | reverse complement strand
CCTGCTGCCATTGCCAAATAAATCGGCAATCCAGTTTGCTCAGCCTCAGTCAACACGCGAATCTGCTGATACCCCTGCAAAAAGGTGTTTTTCTTGAGGTCATCCAGCGCAACATCCGGCCAATCACTACAAAAGTCATTGAGAGTAATTGCGACATCCAGCAAATACTCATCGGTACAGCATTCAGAAAAATCCAACATCCCGCTCAAACGCTCACCGTCAAATAAGCTGTTATCGCGGAACAAATCGCCATGAATCAATCCACGCGGCAGTGCACCCACTTGCGATTGCACCTGCGCAAACTCGGCAAACAAACGATCTAACAGTTGTTGATCTGCGACAGACATGAGTGGACGCAGCTCAGATGCGGTGGTCTGCCACCATGCTTGCCCATGTGCGTTGTGCTTGTGCCAATCCAGCGACTGCATCGCCACATGGAGCTGTGCCAAACCCCGACCCATCGCGTGACACTGTGCAGTTGTTGGATGAGTGGGATGCACACCTTGTAGACGTGGTGCTAGCTGTGCAGGTTTATCGGCAAGTAACGATAAACGCTCACCTTGTTGATTGATCCAAGGTGCGGCGACGGGTAGTCGATGCTGCGCGACGCCATCAAGCAAACTGCCTAGTTGAGCCGCCTGTGCAAAATTCAGCTCCTCAAACAAGGTGAGCACGGCCTGCCCACCATCGGTGCAATGGATAAACCAATTGCTGTTTTCAATGCCGTTTTGAATGGGCGTGACGCTATGCAGGTTTTTGCCATAACCATTCACAAACGTTTGGATTTGCTCAAACGACAACGCTGTATAAACCGACATATCAACTCCCCTATTGGCACGAGGCTTTTGCTACTATAGCGCCCTTACTGAACACCATCACTTCAGGAGCATCCCCATGCTAGCCAAACGTATTATCCCGTGTCTGGACGTTGACAACGGTCGCGTGGTCAAAGGGGTGCAATTCTTGGACATCCGCGATGCGGGTGATCCGGTTGAAGTGGCGCGCCGCTACAACGAACAAGGCGCGGATGAAATCACCTTTTTGGATATTACCGCGACCCATCATGGACGCGATACCACCTATCGCACAGTCGAGCGAATGGCTGAAACGGTGTTTGTCCCACTCACCGTTGGCGGTGGGGTGCGCAAACTTGAGGACATCCGTACTTTGCTCAATGCCGGAGCCGACAAAGTCTCGATCAACTCGGCGGCAGTGTTTACTCCCGAATTTGTCGGTGAAGCATCGGCACGCTTTGGTGCACAGTGTATTGTGGTGGCGATTGATGCCAAGCGCGTGGCCGATGTGGATGGCTTGCCGCGCTGGGAAATCTTTACTCACGGCGGTCGCAAACCAACAGGGATTGATGCGATTGAGTGGGCGGTCAAGATGGCAGACTTGGGCGCAGGTGAGCTGCTGGTGACGAGTATGGATGCCGATGGCACCAAAGCCGGTTATGACTTAGGCTTGATGCGTCAGATCAATGATCGAGTCAATATCCCCACCATTGCGTCGGGTGGCGTGGGCAACTTGCAGCATTTAGCCGATGGGATTTTGCAAGGTGGCGCGGATGCGGTCTTGGCCGCGAGTATTTTCCACTTTGGTCAGCACACCATCCCCGAAGCCAAAGCCTATTTGGCGGCGCAAGGCATTGAAATGCGGCTGTAATTGAATATGATGGTGCGTCATTTTATGACGCACCACAGGCTAACTGCCCTATGACACGATTCAAAATATGATTAAGATCAATAGATATTATTCCTCCATAAGGACTCGTCCACATGAGCATGAACGGCTTTTTCATTGCAATTCCCGAAGATCGATTTGAAGAATTTTGCCAGACTCAATACCCACTACACCTTGATTATGTTTCACGATGGGACGTTGCGGATGCATGGGACGTGATACGCGTGGTCAGTCGAATGGGCAATCATGTGAGCAGTACCCTTGTTGATGGCGTGGATCTGAATGTTGATTTGTCTGCTGACTGCCGTTATTTGATGTTTAAACCTGAACAGGTTCAATCGTATTTTGAGTATCTCGAAGAGATGGATCAACTGGGCAAAATTGAGCGATTTCGGCATGAACCGGTTCGGATTGCGTACAAGCTTTATCATGGAGAGTCGATTGGTGGTGATCAACTCGCTGATTACTTATTGGGTTTAAAAGAGCAATTCAAGCATTTTGCACCCGTCTATGACGCTGACAACAACGTCAGCAGCAATCGGCATGTGGTGCTCTTTTTTGTGGCCTAATGATTCAAGCGCAATCGCCCATACTGAGGCGATTGCGCAACCGGCTTATTTGCCAATTTTTGGCACAATTTGATCCAAGTTTTCGCGCAGTGCGCGACCAATTTCGCTTAAGCGGTTTTTTTCATGATGGTCGCTGATTTGCAAATCGTGCCCCACACTCGCTTCAAGCTTGGCGATGCGCTGGCGTAAATCCATCGGCAAAGCAGCTTTTTCAAAGGTATTGGCATCGACCATCACCACAATCGCTTCACCTGTAGCGACCATTTGACCTTGCTGATTACTATAAATCACATAAGCCATCCGAAAGCCCGAATTGCGAATCTCAACCACGCGAGCGCCGATTTTGAGCAAATCAGGATAAAACACCGGACGATAAAAGCGGCAGCTGCTCGACGACACCACACTGACCAAGCCATGATTGAAGGCTTCGACTTGGGTCAAATATTCAATCCGCGCACTTTCGATATAACGATAATACATCACATTATTGACGTGACCGAAGGCATCCATATCCCCCCAAGCCACCTGCTGATGATGCACAATGGGACACTCTTTGATCGAGTTCATCGCTCTGCCTCTATAACGTCAAATACAAACAACGGCGCAGCCAACCGTGATGGGCGCGCCAATTGATCCAAACTGAGTAAAGCCTGCAAACGATGTTGCAACACGGCGTTCGGCCATGCCAATACCCACTGCTCGGCCTGCTGCTGATCATGCTGCACTGCACACCAATACGCTTGTGCAAGCTGTAATGCAGGTTGCCCCACATAACGTGTTTGCAACTCATTCAATAATGGTGCAATTTGCACAGGCTCAATCAAAGATCGCGCACTACGCAACCAATCATACAAGATGCTTGGGCAAAATTGCTGCCGAAAAATCTCGATCCCTAGCTCGACAGCGCGTGTCTGCCCTTCTGATCGCTCAGCAAGTAAGCGCAACCATGCTGATGCAAGCGCAGCGCGCTCTTCTGGGCGTTGTTGATCAAAAAGATCAAGCAAGGCTGCCCACGCAGCATCGTTGGCCTCATCAAGCTGTTGGTATAACGCATCAAGCCAGCTTTTCCATTGCTCAAGATTCAACTTTGTGACAAATATTTGTGCCAATAACACCTGCCACGGTTGGGCAATCGCCCACTGAGCATAGAAGTGCTGGGTATAAGCTTGGCGCAGGGTGGTGGTCAATTGATCTTGTTCGGGATGTGCCGGCCAATGCTGCAAACAGTTGAGCAGCGGCTGGGCACTGTCATATTGGTGATTGGCTAATGCTGCCTGTGCGCGACGCAACACCGCCACATCATGATGACTCTCGTCATTGGGAAGTAAGGTGGGCATCTCAATCTGTTGGATCAACTGATGACGTGGTGATGTTGACAGTCGCCGACGTAATTGACTGGCTGTGGCCTGATCCCCGATTTGCAGCGCCAACACCAATTCGGATAACACCACTTGCTGTGCCTTGAGCTGCTGGCGCGATTCGCGTTGTCGATCACGTTTCGGCCATTGCCACACTTGACTGAGCAGCAATCCAAACAGCGTCAAACACAACCACATCAGCACCACACTGATCATCAAAATCGCAACACTGCTTTGAATTTCAAAGCCTTGCCAGATCATCCACACATAACCAGAATCTTGTAGTAACGCTGCGGCCAATCCACCACCAAACAACAAGATGAACAGCAGGCTGATCCAAAAGATCAGCGGATTCATGGGAGATCTCCACGGTCGGTTTGCCACAACTGTAAACTGTGCAAAGGATACGCCGCAGGCTGCGGCAGCATCGCCAACTGCTGTGCCAACTGTCGCGCCTGCACACTCTGCCCATCCGACAATTGCGCCAAATCATGATCCACATCTTGCCACAAACGACGTAGGGTATCCGGCTGCTGCTGCGGCAGAGCGGTTCGAATCTGTCCGAGCACCATCAACGCTTGATAACAAATCAAGGCGCGTTGGTTGAGATCCAGCCATACCGCAGGATCCGCACGTCGCACACTCACCCAGCCTTGCAGTTGTTGCGGCCATGCTTGCTCTTGGCCTTGTGCGACGATGGGCTGAGGATGGGGCATGGTTTTGGCATTGATTTGCAATAGATCTTGCAGACGGGCAATCGCGGTATCTTGTAGCCCCCACAGGTGCTGTTGCTGCTGATGACGTTGCTTGAGGGTGGCAATATCGTGCTGAATCACTCGGCGCAATGCATCCTGCGGTGCAGGACTCAGTCCGCTCAGTGCCAGCTGTTGCTCCAATTGTTGCAATTGGGCAATCGCTGCTGGGATTTGAGCATGATCGACATGTTGCTGGGCAAACTGCAACAGCAGGAGTACCGACTGTCGACTGCTTTGTTGACTCAGTTGAGTCGCCGCTTCAGTGATGCTGGGTTGTTGGCGTTGTTGGCGATCAAGCGCCACCAAACGATCGTTGAGCTGGGCAAGTTGCAGATGCTGCTGAGCCACACTGTCTTGGAGATTTGCAATGGTTTGCCGTTGGCGCTGATACGCATCCCACGCTCCCCATGATCCTATCAACAGGGCGCCAATCAACACCAACCCTACCGCCCATTGTCGCATCATCACTCCTCAATGATTGGCTTGTAACACAGCGAGCACCTGATCTGGCTGCAAACTTGGCAATGCCAATACTTCAACCTGTGGTGCCAACTGTCGTTGTAGGTGATCACCGTAGACCAACAGCGTCGGCAAGGTTGCAAACTCACCGGCCAGCCGACACCAATGCTGCCAAGCCTCCCCACTGCTGATCAACACCGCATCGGGTTGTGATGTGGCCAAGACCGTCTGCCATCCTTGCACACTCGAGGCCGGCAGTTCTCGACGATAAAACGCCACACTGCATAATGCCACTCCACGTTGTAACAAGGTCTCTTGGATCAGCTCACGCCCACCCTCGCCGCGCCACACCAACACTCGTGCGGGTGCGCGCAACTGCGCGATCTCTGGCAATCCCAACACGCCTTCGCTATTGGCTCGCTCAGGGACTTGTGCCACAAATCCTGCTATGGCCAACACTTGTGCCGTGGCCACACCCACCGCCACCCAGCGCACCTGTTGCCACACGGGTGATGGATGAGCCGCCAGCCATGCCAGCCCCAGCTGTGCTGCCATGGGACTGACCACAATGATCACATCACCGGCTTGCACCGCATGCAGCATCTGTTGCTCAGCCTCGCTGAGCGTGAGGGTGTGAAATGCCAATAATGGCAACTCAGACACCTGATAACCTGCTGTTTGCAACACACGGCTGAGTTGAGCTGCCCGATCCGCCGGACGGGTATTTAAAATATGCCGAATCGGCATCAATGCGCCTCATGCAACGCAGCAAGCAAGCGATCCGCACCTTGTGCCAACAAACGCTCAGCCAACGCCACCCCAAGCTCAGCTGCGTCTGCGGCAGCCCCCTCAATCTGGTCTTTGAGCAACTCCGATCCATCCACACTGCCCACCCGACCCTCTAGATACAAGCGATCACCGTCGAGTGTGGCAAACCCAGCAATCGGCACTTGGCAACCGCCCATCAATCGCTGATTAAAGGCACGCTCGGCGCGTACGCACATATCGGTGGGCAAATGGCGCAAGGGCGCAATCAAATCCAACACCGGCTGATCCCCTGCACGGCACTCCAACCCTAATGCACCTTGCCCCACCGCAGGTAAACTCAGCACCGGATCAAGCGTACTGCGAATCCGTGCAGCCAATCCCAAACGCTTGAGGCCAGCACTCGCCAAGATAATCGCGTCGTACTCACCCGCATCAAGCTTCGCTAAACGCGTGCCAACATTGCCACGCAGATCAATAATCTGTAAGTCGGGGCGTAGCGCTTGCAACTGACAACGACGACGTAGGCTTGACGTGCCCAAACGCGCTCCTTGCGGTAAATCCATCAGCTGAGCAAATTGATTGGAGACAAACGCATCGGTCGGATCTTCACGCTCACAAATCACTGGCAGAATCAGCCCTTCAGGCAGCTCCATCGGTACGTCTTTCATCGAATGCACCGCCAAATCGGCACGACCGTCGAGCAGCGCCATCTCCAGCTCTTTGACAAACAAGCCCTTGCCACCAATTTTCGCCAGTGGCGTATCCAAAATTTTGTCGCCTTGGGTGACAAAGGTCACCAGCTCCACCTGTAGCGATGGATACAACGCCATCAGGCGACTTTTGATATGTTCGGCTTGCCAAAGCGCGAGTGGGCTTTGGCGGGTGGCGATTTTTAGAATATTCATGAATGGCTCAATCGACGCAATGCGCTGAGCATGCCAAAACCACCCCTCAACACGCAACAAAAAAGCCAGCAGGTGTGCTGGCTTTTGCATCGATGGTCTCGGCTATAGCGCATGCATTTTGTCACGCAATTGGGGAAGGTGACGGCGACTGACCGCCAAACGCTCTGGGATGCCGCGAAAACGGACTTGATATTGTCCTGTCGCTACCATTTCTAGACCTTCAAGGTAAGGAATCGCCAGCAATGCATTGCGGTGGATGCGGATAAAGCGATCGCCAAACTCTTGCTCAAGATCTTTGAGGGTTTCGTCAATCAGCACTTGCCCGCCACTGTGACGCACAGTGACATATTTTTGATCGGCCAAAAAATAATAAATATTTTCGACCGCAATCAACTCCATACCACGATGGGTGCGTGCTGCAATGTGATTGCGCACTGGCTTGGCTGTTGGGTTTTCCAGCATGCGCAGGTGGTTGATTTGGGCAATGTTGAGACGGCTGGCGCGGCCAAGGGCTGCACCCAAATCATCGCGATTGACCGGTTTGAGCAAGTAGCCAATCGCCTGCGTGCGAAACGCATCAATCGCATGTTGATCAAATGCAGTCACAAAAATCACCGCAGGGGGGCTTTGAAAATGGCTTAAGGCTTCGGCGCAACGCAGCCCATCCATTTCGGGCATCCGCACATCCAAAAACACCACATCAGGTTGATGCAAACGCACCAATTCCAATGCTTCCACACCGTTCGTGGCTTGCGCAACCACTTTGTGTCCCGCTTCCTGCACCATACGGCTTAGGCGTTCGCGAGCGAGTGGTTCGTCGTCACAAACCAAAATATTCATGCATTCCTCCTTGCCAGCATACACCCATGCCTCATGCATTTGTTATTGTGCTGTCTTGCGGATAGGACAGATACACCGTAAATAGGCCATCGCCCTGATAGACCGTCAAACGGGCTGACTCACCATAATACACCCTCAGGCGCTCTTCGATGTTGTGAAGTGCCATCCGGTTACCAGATCGGTTTTTTTTACCAGCTTGACACGGATTTGTCACCACGATTCTGACTTCATCGAAGTTTGCCTCGACCAACACACTGATCACACTCGGTTCAGTCCGTGGTTCGACGCCATGATACACTGCATTTTCCAATAAGGGTTGCAATGTCAACGCCGGAATATTCAGATCATACAAAGTATCTTCATCGGGTAAGCGCCAATCCATGACCAAACGGTCACTCAAGCGCAGCTGCTCTAAAGCCAAGTAGCGTTTGCACAACGCGATCTCATCGGCCAAGCTAATCTCGCCACCGGCGTTGATACTAGCACGAAATAACGCCGACATATCCTCGACAGCTTGCTCGGCACGCGCCGTATCAATACTGATCAGCGCCATCAAGGTATTCATCGAGTTAAATAAAAAATGTGGCCGAATCCGTGCTTGCAACGCCTGTACCCGTGCCACCAATTCGGCACGATTGTGGATGATCAACTGCTCGCGCAGGTACAAATAGTGCAGTACCAACCCGCACACCATGCCACCGAGCAACAAATGCCGGTACAGGTCTTCAATCACCCGACTCGTGTCCCAACTTTCCAAGCGGGTGACACTCATCAGTGCATTAGAGACGAGGGTAAAGACAAAAACCATGACCTCAAATAACAACAAACAGAGCACTAATGCCAATTTGCGCGGCATTTGTGCCAACGCATCACGCACCGCATCTGAGACCACCGCCGAACTGAGCGCCACCCAATTGGCAAAAAACAAATAACGCACCAGCTGGCCAAATGAAAAATCACTCAAGCGTGGCAACGCCACCAAACACATAAACAGCGCCATCAAATTGACCGAGGTCAACAACAATCGCAGGCTACGCCCTTCGCCAAAACGTGGCAAAAAGAACGTGGCATCGCTACTCACCGTCACAGCGGCGGGATTTGCTATACTGCGATTTGTTTTACCTGATCGCGTTGACCACACCAATTGAGTCTCCTATGACCACACATTCCAATCCTTCTGACGTGTCCCAATCCTCTGGGATGTGGGGTGGCCGCTTTAGTGAAGCCACCGACGCCTTTGTGGCGCAATTTACTGCATCTGTCCAATTTGATCAGCGCTTGTATCAACAAGATATCAACGGATCAATTGCACATGCCACCATGTTGGCCGCTGTAGGTGTTCTGAGCGCAGATGAACGTGATGCCATCATTGCCGGTCTAGAATCTATTCGACAAGACATTCAAGCCGGTCGCTTTGAATGGCGCATCGATCTTGAAGATGTGCATATGAACATTGAAGCACGGCTCACCGATCGTATCGGCATTACCGGTAAAAAACTACATACGGGACGTAGTCGCAACGATCAAGTGGCAACCGACATTCGCCTGTATTTGCGCGACAGTATTGACCAATTGCTCGGTTTACTGCATCGCTTACAAGCCGGCATCTTGAGTTTAGCTGCCGAGCATACTGACACGATTATGCCGGGATTTACACATCTACAAACCGCACAACCGGTGACGTTTGGTCATCATTTGCTCGCTTGGTTTGAAATGTTGTACCGCGATGCCGAACGCCTGATCGACTGTCGCAAGCGCACCAATCGACTGCCGCTTGGTTCGGCGGCGCTGGCCGGCACCACCTACCCGATTGATCGCGCGATGACGGCTCGTTTGCTCGGCTTTGAAACCGTCTGTGAAAACTCACTCGATGCCGTATCGGATCGTGATTTTGCTATTGAGTTTTGTGCGGCGGCATCGTTGATCATGATGCACTTGTCACGCATGAGTGAAGAGTTGATCTTGTGGACATCAGCGCAATTTCGCTTTGTGAATATCCCTGATCGCTTTTGCACTGGCTCATCCATCATGCCGCAAAAGAAAAACCCCGATGTACCCGAGCTGGTGCGCGGCAAAAGTGGTCGGGTGTTTGGTGATTTGACCAGCTTGCTGACCTTGATGAAAGGTCAACCGCTGGCTTACAACAAAGACAACCAAGAAGACAAAGAGCCGCTGTTTGATGCCATCGACACTGTGCAAGGCTCACTGCTTGCCTTTGCGGACATGATTCCGGCACTTGTCCCAAATCTTGATGCTATGCGCGAAGCGGCGTTTCGTGGGTTCTCCACTGCCACTGACCTCGCCGATTATTTGGTCAAAAAAGGCCTACCCTTCCGTGATGCTCACGAAGTGGTCGGCAAAGCGGTGGCACTCGGTGTACGTGAAGGCCGTGATCTCTCGGAGTTGTCGTTGGCCGAACTGCAAGGCTTCTCTGGTTTGATCACCGATGATGTGTTTGCTGTGCTGACCCTTGAAGGCTCGGTGGCTGCGCGTAATCATATTGGTGGTACAGCACCTGCCCAAGTGCAGGCGGCCATCGAACGTGCCACCGCACGCTTGAGCGCCCTCAATTTGACTGGAGCATCAGCATGAGTCGGATGGTATTTTGCCGCAAATACCAACAAGAGATGGAAGGCTTAGACTTTGCCCCATTTCCAACGCCCAAAGGCCAAGTGATTTTTGACACGGTATCCAAACAAGCGTGGCAAGAATGGCTCAAACATCAAACCTTGT
>CALFYA010000400.1 GCA_937952925.1 uncultured Moraxellaceae bacterium | reverse complement strand
CTAATCCAGTGGATTATTGGTCGATTTGTACACCAAAGCCCAAGCTTGCAGTCGCTGCTGGAGCCAAGGTACCAACAGTGTTGGTGACGGTCGTTGCAGTGTTGCCAACGGTACCTGAAGTGCCTGCATTGTTTACAGTACCATTGAGGGTCGTGTAAGCAGGGATGGCGTCTTCAATCACCAAGTCGGCTGCGTTTGCAGTACCTTCGTTGATTGCATCAATGCGGTACACCACACACTCACCTGGTTTGGCAGACAAGGTGTTCATGCTGTAAGCAGCATCAGCCATACCATCACAAAGCGCATCAATGGCTTGATACTTGTACAGACGAACCAATGGACCACCCGAAACGATGTTGGTGGTATCGGTGACAGTCACTGCGCTAGGTGCTGCTTCGCTGTTCACAGTACCTGTTGGGGTAATGGTCACGATGGCAGCGTCTTGCTGACCGTTGGTTGCACCCGATGGCGATTGAACTTTAACCAAAACAGTGACGGTTTGATTTGGAGCCAAACCACCTGGCAACACACTGTTGAGGTCGTTATTCAGGACTTGTTCATTGGCTTCTGCAGTGCCGTTGTTGTTGAGGTCAACATACAACGTGGTGGTTGTACCAGCCAACGAGTTGGTCACTGCGATTGGCAATTCACCCGCTTGATCACCTTCGGTGACGTTACCAGTGTTTTGCAGGGTGTGGCTGTATACCACGGTACCGCCTGGAGCGATGGTACCAGTACGATCAGGTGTGAAGACGAAGCTACGGTTTTCGTCTACAGTCACTTGATCTTTCATGCTGTCAGTCGCACCTGAAGAGGTGGAGGTGACATTGAAGATCACATCAGATGTGCCTGGTGTTGCATTGGCAGGAGGCGTAACCACAGCACACAGCTTGTTGGTTGCACCAGACGCCAGCGAACCAGTGTTGGTCACAACAGTCGTGCTACAGGCACCAGTAATGTCGTCGGCATCATAGAATGTGACTGTCCAACCTGGTGGAACAGTAGCCGACAACTGGAAGGTGTCATTGGCTGGGCCATCATTGGTGACAGCAATCGGGAAGGTGACCGGTTGGCCTGCTTCGGTGGTTGCTGCATCAACAATGGTATTTGAATCGTATGGACCATCACCATCGGCTGGGGTGTTGCCACCGTTGGTCAAATCTACACCGGCAGTGATGATGTCACTGATGACCAAGTTCACAACGTCAGGAGCAGCGGTGTTGTGTACTGGTGTTGCGGTGACGATGGTTGCCAAGTTATCGGGACCAATAACGCCGGTATAGCCTTGTGGCAAGGTAATACGGACATATACTGGTGTGTTAGCACCCACTGCAACTGGGCCAGTGTCAACGATGGAATCGCCGTTGCTGTCTGTGTACTGAGTACCATTTGCGGTCTTCAGGAACGTGACTGTGGTACCTGCTGGCAGACCAGCGGTATTTGCAGTCAAGTTGTAGCTTTCAGCGGTGTTGCCACGGTTCCACACATAGGTTTCGAATACAGCCGATTGACCTTGGTTGACTGGCTGCGAAATTGTGTCGTCATTGGTGACGGTACGCTCACCGTCGTTGTAGTTGTCAGTGCTCGAATCGTTGATTGCACCGAGGTACGACGCACCAACAGTAATGGTCGAAATGTTGGATTGTTCGCTTGGGCCAGTTGGCGTACCACCTGGACCATCTGGATCATAGGTGAAGTTTGCAACGTTTGGAATCGCACCTGCTGGAGCTGCAGCTTTCACTTGCACTTGGAAAGTCAATTGACCTTCAGTGTTTGGTGCAACGCTTGGCACAACGAAAGTAGCCGTTGAACCAACAACTTTGAACTTGTCTGCTGCGTCATCTGCTTCGGTCAGTACAGTGGCGCCTGTTGCACTCCAACGTGCTGAACCGTTGACATATTGCAAGTTGCTGTCGAGCAAGTCACTGAGGGTAACGTCGGTTGCTGTGGTGTTACCATCGTTGCGGTATTTCAAGGTATAGGTGACGAAGTCGCCAGCCTGTACGGTTTGAATGCTGGCAGACTTGGTGACAACGATTTTTGCCAAGCTGTTGACATTGACCGTATCGGTATTGCTGTCGGTGGTTGCTGTATCAAATACGCTGGTCGCGCTGATGGTCAACTTACCGTTTTGCCCATCAGTTGCGGTTGCAGGTACAGTGGCAACAACGATCAGGTTGACGGATTGACCTGGTGCCAACTGTACAGTTTGACCATTCACATCAGTGCTGTTATCGGGCGAACCATCACCATTGGCATCAACAAACACTTTGAAGGTGGTGTATTGGAAGTTGTCACCCGCAACGTTCGTCAAATCAATCGTGAAGTTGTCGGTTGCGTTACCGGTGTTGGTCAGGGTATGGCTGAGCGATACTTGACCATTTGGGTTGGCAGTGGTGGTGCGATTAGCAACCAAGCTGAAGCTCGCCACTTGCAATACAGTGGTTTTGACTTCGTTTGAAGATGCAGTCTGTGTTACACCGTTTTGGTCGGTATAGCTAGCGCTTGCAATGTTGCTGATGTTGACGCCAGCGGCAGGTGCGGCGGCGTGAGCGGCAGGCAGCACACTGATGCCACCAACGATGACAGCAACAGCTGATGCCAATTGGCTCAGGCGAAGTTGAGGTTGTTTAAGCATGAAGTGACTCCCCTTTCAATGCTTGTGGTTCAAAAACGTTATGGATTAACACCATTAACACGGGTGCGCGCGGTGACGACGGTGGATTTGCCAGTCGGCAATTCTGCAACACGCCAACGCAACGCGCGATAATCAGCGAGTGGTACATCAACGACCTTGTCCCCTACTTTGCGTTTTAAGGGCATCATAGCGAAGGTCTTTCCATCAGTACTAGCTTCCGCTCCTGCGGGTGTCGCTGTACCGGTGAATTGCATGTCTTTGGGAATCGGCAAGGTGGCGGCGAGGCCAGAGATCGTCTTCTTACTGGTATTGGTGTAAGTGGCACGATACTCGATCAGATCGCCCGGACGGGCTTCTTTGGCTTCGGCAGCAGTTTCTTTGCCGTCTTTGTTGACACTAATCTTGAGAGCTTGCAGCTCAGCACGGACGGGTTGTTTCGCCTGCTCGGCATAGCTTGGTGCAGCGACGAGTGTCATCGTCAAACTTGCAACGACAGAAATCAAAAATTGCTTCACAGTTCCACTCCACGGCAACAGATTGATTGATAGAACACATCAAACTTCCACAAAACGAGTCTGGCATAACCAGAGCATTTCTTTCACTCTTAGGTTTGCGTGCAATCAAACTCTGTTTGGCCTTCAATGGTTCCTATCTTGGCGTTTGGTTGTAGCACCTTCATGACAGCACATTTTTGCCCGATGTGCGATGGTGTTGATGCTAACGTTCGGCCAATGTTGCAAACCCCGTCAGGTTTCACAGCGAAAAATGCCACGTTCACGCAATTTAACAAATAGTGTGATGGATAAGCGGTAGTGAGCGTCTGATATTCCATTTTTTAAACACGATTCCGACTGATGTGAACACAAATTAAACATTCTAAAAGACGCCTGTTGCACCCTGATGGCCTGTGCTTTTCGCCACAAATAGGCGTTTTTTGCACAATCATTGCGGACTGATCTATACGCTGTCATCAAGTTCTGGCATGGTGCCAATCATCACCGCTTGTCGAGGACAAAATGGGATGTTACGCCCCCGACTCAAACAACAAATTGCTGAGCTGACTGCCTTACCAAGCATCACCTGTACGCACCCTGAGCAAGATATGCCCAATGTGGCGGTGATTGAGCGTTTGGCTGAATGGTTTAGTGATGCAGGATTTGTGTGTGACATCATGCCAGTTGCCACAGGCAAAGCCAATCTGATCGCTGTCCGCCCTGCACTAGACCCCAATGCCAAAGGGGGGTTGGTGCTCGCTGGTCATTCAGACACCGTCCCCTGTGATTTGGGCTTGTGGAAAAGTGATCCTTTTACCATGCAAGAACGAGATGGCAAGCTGTACGGACTTGGCACCGCCGATATGAAAAGCTTTTTTGCATTGGTGCTTGAAGCTGTACGCGGCTTTGCCTCAACGCGTTTTCAAGCGCCTTTGATCGTGATTGCCACCTGTGACGAAGAAACCTCGATGGCCGGCGCAAAAGCGCTGATTGAGCACCAAAACGCACATGGGCGCTTTGCCTTGATCGGTGAGCCAACCAGCCTCAAACCTGCCCGCCTGCACAAAGGGGTGATGCTTGAGCGGATTATGATTACCGGACAAGCAGGGCACTCTAGTGATCCCAGCCTTGGCCGCAATGCGCTAGAAGCAATGAATGAAGTGATGAGCCGTTTGCTCAAATTCCGTGACCAACTCAAGACCATCACCAACCCATTGTTTCCGATCCCACATCCGACCCTCAATTTGGGTTGTATTCATGGGGGCGACAATCCCAACCGAATTTGCGGCCTGTGTGAGCTGCAGTTTGATATTCGTCCTCTACCGGGTATGCAGATGGAAAGTCTGCGCGCGCAAGTGCGCGATCTGATTGCTGATATTGGTCAGCAGTTTGGCGTCAATGTGTTGTATGAAGCGGCCACGGCAGGCGCGCCCCCTGCGGAAACGCCTGCTGACTCCCCCTTTGTACGCAAGCTTGAAACATTGACCGGACAACCTGCGGGTGCCGTTGCTTTTGGCACCGAAGCACCCTATTTTCGACAAATGGGCATGGATGCGGTGATTTTGGGCGCAGGCAATATTGAACAAGCCCATCAACCCGACGAATATTTGGACATGAAAAATATTTCGCCAATGGTGCTGTGGCTGACCCAATTGATTCACCACTATTGTGTGCAAGGACACGCACGGATTTGATATGGTGAAGTCCCTGATCTTGGCAAATGTGCAACGTAACCCTTTGGATGATTTGTGATGACCGATGATTTTCTCTCGCCTGACACCATGACTGAACAATATGTTCACTGGTTTCGCAACTCTGCGCCGTATATCAATGCGCACCGAGGCAAAACCTTTGTATTGATGTTTGGTGGCGAGGCGGTCAATCACGACAACTTCCGCAACATCATCCACGACATTGCGTTGCTGCACAGTCTGGGCATCAAATTGGTGCTGGTGCATGGTGCACGCCCACAAATCGACGAAAACCTGATCGAATATGGCCTAGAGACGCCGTTTCATGATGGCTTACGGGTCACCACCCGCGAAGCGTTGCGCTGTGTGATGGATGCGGTTGGCTCCATTCGTCTGGAAATCGAAGCACTGCTGTCGATGGGTTTAGCCAATTCGCCCATGTATGGTGCGCGGATTGATGCGGTCTCCGGCAATTTTATCATTGCTCGCCCCTATGGCATCCGCAACGGTGTGGACTATCAACTGACCGGCGAAGTGCGCTCAGTCGATGTCGAAGCCTTACAAAAAAATCTCGATAATCGTCATGTGGTGGTGTTGGGGCCAACGGGTTACTCGACCACTGGTGAAGTGTTTAATTTGCTCAGTGAAGAAGTCGCCGTCAAAACTGCCAAAGCACTGCAAGCCGACAAGTTGATTTTCTTGGGTGAAAAAGAAGGCATTGCCGACGAAGATGATCGTTTATTGCGTGAATTGATCCCGAATGAAGTCGATCAATATCTGCGCAACAAAACCATCGACACCGAATTGCTGCGCCATATGGCCGGATCATCCGAAGCGTGCCGAGGTGGCGTGCGCCGTGTGCACATCATCTCGTATGCGCGTGATGGTGCCTTGCTACAAGAGTTGTTTACCCGTGATGGCTCTGGCACCTTGATCAGCCATGACCCCTACGAAGAAATTCGGACGGCCGACATCGATGATGTAGGGGGCTTGCTTGAGTTGCTGCGCCCGCTCGAAGAAGAAGGGATTTTGGTGCGCCGCTCGCGTGAACGCTTAGAGACTGAAATTAGCCGATTTGCGGTGATTGAGCGTGACGGCATGATTGTCGGCTGTGCCGCACTGTATCCCATTCCCACCTCTGCCAATGAAGCCAGTGCCGCTGAGATTGCGTGTGTAGCGGTGCATCCGAGCTATCGCAGCTCCAACCGTGGGGCAGAGTTGCTCGATTATTTGGAAGCCAAAGCACGGAGCAAAAGCATTCAGCAGTTGTTTGTGCTGACCACCCGTACTGCGCATTGGTTTATTGAGCAAGGTTTTGAGCCGGTTTCTGTTGATGCGCTCCCTGATGCCCGTCAGGCCTTGTACAACTACCAACGTGGTTCTCAGGTGTTTCGTAAAGGTCTGTAATCAACACATCAACAAAATGCCCGCATCATGCGGGCATTTTTGGTGATTTCTTGCTTAAGATGCAGGATTCACTTTCAGCAACTCGACTTCAAAGATCAGCACGCTGTTGGGTGGAATGGTTTGCGCACCGGTTTCACCGTAGGCCAATGCAGCAGGGATAAACAGGCGATATTTACCACCTTCTTTCATCAGTTGTACGCCTTCGGTCCAACCAGGAATGACTTGATTGAGCGGGAAGGTGGCTGGTTCATTACGGGCAATCGAGCTGTCAAACACGGTGCCATCGAGCATTCTGCCCTCATAATGCACTTGCACTTGGTCGGTGTCTTTGGGACTGACCCCTGTGCCTTCTTTGATGACTTCGTATTGCAAGCCACTGGCTGTGGTTTTGATGCCTGCTTTCTTGCCGTTTTCTGCCAAGAATGCTGCGCCTTTTTTGCCGTTTTCTTCACCAAGCTTCTGCATTTTTTGCATTTCTTCGGCTTCAAGACGCTGTTTGTAGGCTTCCACGACCATCTGCATTTCCTTTTCAGTTAATGCACTCGTCTTCTTTGCGTAGCCATCATTAAAACCCGCCATAAATGCCGTGTTATCCAAGTCTTTAATGACGCCACTGAATCCTTTACCGACCGAATAACCAAAGCTATAAGAAACTTTTTGTGGCTCCTTGCTAGCGTTGCTGATTTTCGGGCTATTTGTTTTGCTGCTTGCGGCAGGATCAGCAGCATGTGCCAAAATCACGGGTGCCAATGCACCAGCTGATAGAGCAACTGCCAAGAACGCAGGGACGATTTTACTCATAAAAAATCCATATCTGGTTAAACACACGCAGGGTTAGGCAAACACTCGTTCCTTGGTCATTGGCATTTTCTTCCGCATTTTTTGCATAAAATGTCAACTGTCGGACAAGAGCCGCCGAATCAGACTATACGACAAAGTGATAATACAAAGCGCTACCAACTGTTGCCAAACTCAACTTTTTTGTTGGTCGGCACGTTTTATGCTAATCGCTTAATCGTCTGTCTCTTGCTTCAAGGAAGTCAGCGTACCACAGGTAAGTGATCGGTCTGATGATCGAGATAAGAGCAGTCCATCACCGTTGCATTTTGATGCACTTTAGGAGTCTGCCATGACCACTGAAAACACCACTTCTACCGACAAGAGCCCGACCCTGCAAAGCATCACCGACAAAGTCGATACCCTGACTCACAGCGCGACTGATACTTTGCAAAAGTTGGCACAACGTGTCCAAGACGAAGCCAACCCTTATGTCGAAAAGGCTCGTGAGTTGGTGGATCGTGCGGAAATCATTTATCAAGATGTCCGTCAAAACATCAACAGCAAAATCGAAGAGCAAACCGCACAAAGCGACAGCGCCAAAGAAGTGCTCGGTCTGCTCAAAGATGCACAACAGGAAGCCGAAACCGCACTGCAAGCCCTGCGTCACGACTTTGAACAACTGCGCAAAGCCATTTTGGATTTGCAAAGCAGCAGCGAGCTGAAAACTTACATCAGCCAACTACTTGCCAAAGTGTTCGAAGAAAAAGCCGCTGAAGCTGCTGCCGAAGCGCCTGTTGCTGCTGAAGCTGCCCCTGTGGAAGCCGAAGAAGCACCTAAGCCAAAAACCACCCGTCGTAAAAAAGCTGCTCCAGAAGTGAGCGATGAAGCAGCCTCAGAATAATTGAGCCTTCATGACGCTATGGATGGCGTCAACCCTTTGTTTTAGCTCAATCTAAATACTCGTCGTCATTCCACTCGGGATGGTGAATGTGATGTTTTTGGCAAAAAAAAGGGTGGCGTGCGCCACCCCAAAAGAGGGTTTGGTCGATATGCCGTATCGAACGGGTTGCAACACGCATGTGCGCTGCCAACTGTCACAGTGTAGGCTGTTTACGACAAAAATAGAAATGTTTTTTGTCTGACAATTCTCGTTTCGCTCCCGTTTTTGTGTAGAAACGAAACGTTTTCCGACGAATGGCTTATTTTTCGCTCAATAATGCCAGTGGTTCTGGCAACACGGCTGCAACTTGTTGCATCAATGCTGGCAACTTGCTGCTGTCGCTGGGCATCAAGGTGATATGACCGAGCTTACGACCTGCGCGTTCAGCTTTGCCATACAGATGCAGATGTGCGCCATCAATCGCCAGCACATCTTCACGCTTGGGATGCTGCCCAATGATATTGATCATCACACAAGGTTTGACCAAGTCGGTGGAGCCTAGCGGCAACCCTGCCACAGCACGCATATGGTTTTCAAACTGCGAACAGACCGCGCCTTCGATGCTCCAATGCCCTGAGTTGTGCACCCGTGGAGCCATTTCATTGGCAAGCAGGCCATTGGGGGTCACAAATAGCTCTAGGGTCAACACGCCGACATAGCCCAAGTGATTGAGCAAACGGGTGATGTAGTCTTGTGCGATGGGCAACAGCGCATCACTGTCGGGCGCTGGTACAATCGAATGCGACAAAATGCCTTGATGGTGGCTGTTTTGCGCCAAAGGCCATGTGCGCACGTCACCATCTTGACCACGCACCGCAATAATCGATACTTCGCGCTCAAACGATACAAACGCTTCGGCAATCAGTGGAGCAGTCTGCCCCAATTC
Source organism: uncultured Moraxellaceae bacterium (assembly GCA_937952925.1). GTDB lineage: Bacteria > Pseudomonadota > Gammaproteobacteria > Pseudomonadales > Moraxellaceae > CALFYA01. The sequence continues at coordinate 1,222 of CALFYA010000400.1, read as the reverse complement.
TGCCCATGCTTGCGCAATTTGCGCAGCATCACGCAGTACAAATTGCCCCTTACCATCGTAGCCACCGGTCGCGGTTTTGACCACCAACGGCAAACCGAGTGCATCCACAGCCGCCGCCAGATCGGCTTGGCTATCGACACGGCGATAGGCAGGGACGGGGATATCCAGTTCGTCAAACAAGGCTTTTTCGAGCAGACGATGCTGCGCAGTGGCGAGCGCTTGACGAGGGGGATATAGGGTTTGAGTGTTTAGCAGTTCATCGGCTTCGGCCAATGGGGTGTTTTCAAACTCTAAGCTAAACACATCCGCGCTTTGGGCAAATTGCGCCAATTGTGCTGAGGTATACACCGCACCCAACACACTTGAGGGGCAATCGGCGGCGTTTTCCAAAAAGGTACAACGCAGCCCCAAAGGCAATGCGGCTTGCGCCAACATGCGGCCAAGCTGACCACCGCCAAAAATCCCGATGGTGTTGATCTGGCTCATTGGGTTTTCCCCGGAATCGGAAACGCACGCACTTTTTCGGTTTGGGCATCCCGAAAATCAGCCACCGCTTTGGCGATGCTTGGGTGAGTCAAGCCCAAAATTTGCGCGGCCAAAATCGCGGCATTGGTTGCACCGGCTTTGCCAATCGCCAAGGTGCCGACGGCAATCCCTGCGGGCATTTGCACAATCGACAGCAGCGAATCAACGCCATTCAAGATCGACGATTGGACGGGTACACCGAGCACCGGCAGATCGGTTTTGGCTGCACACATGCCCGGTAAATGCGCTGCACCACCAGCACCCGCAATAATCACGCAAATGCCACGCGCCCGCGCTTGTTCTGCGTATTCAAACAAACGATCAGGCGTGCGATGAGCAGACACCACTTCGGCCTCAAACGGCACGCCAAGTTGTGCCAACATGGCGGCGGTGTGCTCAAGGGTTGCCCAATCAGATTGCGAGCCCATGATAATTCCTACCAAAGGCTGTCCATCAGGCGATGTGGCAGGTGCAGAAACCGGATTCATGGCGTGTCCAAAAACGGGAAAAAAAAGACCGCATATTGTGCCGTATTTTGCATAGTTTGGGGAGGTTTTGCGCAAAAAAACGGCAGATTTCCTGCAATTGCTTTAAGTATTGGCACTGCGAAACACAAAAAACACCGCCCCACAAATACACAAGCCCGCCCACAAATAATCCCATTTCCACGGCTGTTTAAATAAAAAAATCATAAACG
>CALFYA010000399.1 GCA_937952925.1 uncultured Moraxellaceae bacterium | reverse complement strand
CGTTGCATCTTGCTCGCTTAGAGTGACTAAGCTTCACAAGTTGCGCCTTGTATCGTCTAAAAAATCGTCTATGTCGCGACCACGACTGAAACGTCAACAGACCCTAGATACGACCGCACTCTAAGTAGGGGATTTTTTCACGATCAAAGTCCACAGTGGGATCACCTTTAAACGAAAAATACCCATACAACCCTGTCAGCAACTCACCCTTATAGTCGTCGTTCATGGTCAACCGAGGATCAAACTCAGACAAGGTGTACGAAATAGCACGCACACCACGATCCACCGAAATTCGCCATGCTTCACGGATCAGCGCATCATGCAGATCAAGCTGGTGCGGATGACACAGCAAACTGTGCAACACATGATAACGAATCAAACCGCCTTTTTTCGGCAAATGCAAACCACCGGAAACCCGCGCCCACGCATTGTAAAACGGCCGCGCAAGGCCAATTTTGCGCTCATAATCGGTGATACGGGTTTGCTTGAAGGACTTTTGATCCCACAGCCCCACCAATCCCACCAATTGCTCCCCTTTGTAAGCAAGCACAAAATCACTGATCTTCAGACCACGATAATATGCGGTGCCGTTGAGGAGCTCCTCAAATTGATAGCAAGGCAAACCATTGAAATGCTGCGCCATACTCGCCACAAACTCAGTCATGGCTTTGGCATCTTGCGCAGTTGCCATCCGCATCCGATAGGTTCCGCTTGGGACACGCGGCTGCTTGCGTTTAAAACCTGTAAGGGTCAGGGTTTTGATCAGACCACCATCATAGTATGGAGGCATCCCTGCTTTGCCACTGCGCAGCGCCACACGCGCCGCTTCGTTGTCGTCAAACACAATGGTCTGGGTAAAATGTGGCGCGGTTTCCATTTGACGCTGCATTTCGTTGGTCAAATACTTGACCAGCTTGAGGCCACGCGCTTTGACCGCCACACGCAGATCTGAGCTATAGCGCATGGGCTGCGCGACTCCATTGATAAAGCACTGCCGCCAGCCATTGCCGAATGTCGCCACGATATCACCGGTGGCATCTTCAGCAATCACCGCAGACACCCGATGCTCAAACATCACATCTTGTGCTGCAAAATAGCTAGGCTCGCGCTCAAAGCTCAGTTGTACGCCACGCGAGGGAATCGGCACATTCATCAAATGGCGCAGTTTGGCATCATCGTCGGGTTTGGCATCGCGCAGCGTATAGCCTTCAGGGGCGCGGCCTAGCGGTTTTTTTTGTGGGGCAACCGCGGTTGCTTCTGTCATGACTCAATACTCCCAGCAAACTCATGTGCTTCTTGAGGATTAATCAACCAATTCAGCCGTCCGGCGCAACGCCTTGAGCTGGATTTTCTTGAGTGGCTCAGGCTTGATGTTGCCTTCAATCATGCCATCTTGCATGGCGAGCTTTTTGTAATATGCCCAGCCATCATCAGTACACACAATTTGTGGCCGATCCAATTGCCCCAAATCACGCGCCAATTCGTAGTGGAAATGCCCACGCAGCTGCTGATCGAGCTCATCGGCAGAAGGTGCATCTTGTGCCTGACCCTCAAACAATGCCAGATAGTACGGTTTGGCCTGTCCAACCGTGTCAATCGCCAACAGCGAGACGGGACGGACAGCGCGATGATCCGTCAAGCGTTGCATCACTTGGGTGGCGACACTCGGATCGAGCTTTTCGCCCACCAGATCCACACCAAAACGGCGGCCTTGGAAGGTAAAACACGGGATATGTCCAAAAAAGCCATCGACGGCCAAATGGTCATCCATGCAATAGCGCAGCAACCCATTACCACAGGTCAAAATCGGGCTGACATGATCACCGAGCTTGAGCTCCCACGATGGCACAATGTCGCCGGTTTCTAGATTTTCAAACTCGTAAAAATGACTTTGATAAGCCAACGGATACTGACCGTTGTATGGCAACGTGACCACGCCTTCGGTTGCCCACAACCCCTTGCCTTCAAAACCCGCATGCGGCACACGGTCGCGCAATTGATTTGCCCACACCACTGCACCGGCAGTATCCCATGAGGAAATCAGTGCCAAGTGCGGCCACAGCTGTTGCAGGTCAATCTGCCCGCGATCCAGCAGTTGTGTCAGCACCCGCGCACGTTTTTTGGATTTGGGAGCATCCAAATTGATCAATGATTCGGCACGGCTGCCCCAATCACCTTGATACAACACTTGGGCAATCTCTCGTCCCCAATCGGTCAAGCGATCCATCAGTTGCAGTGCAAAAGTAGGACTCCACACCGACATCATGCTGAGCTTGGGTGTGGCTACCAAATAACACAGCGTGGCAAACAGGGCATCGTCTGCCCCTGCGGCAAACGCCACTTCGGAGGGAACCGCTTGGGTATATTTGGACAAAATGCGCTTGCTGATATCGAGCAATGCACTGTCATCATTGAGATTTTCGCCCTTGAGCACTTCACGCTGACTTTCGGGCAACCACGACACCGACCAGTAGTGCGAGCCGTTTTTCAGCTTGGGAAACAGACGATACATGCTCGATAGCCAAGGGCCAATCGCCGCATCCATTTCACTCAAAAACTGCTTGGTGTAAGGGATAAACTTGATGCTTTCACTTGAGCCACTGGTGGGTTGAAAGCGCACCAATGGGCTTTTGGACAATGCCGAATCGCCATCACGCATGGCTTCGATGCGGGGTTTCCAATCGCGATAACGGGTCAACGGCAACGCGGCGGCAAACTCTTCGTAAGTGCGTGGGCGATGCTGACCCGCTGGCCACACCGCTTGATTCAAGATCTGTTGCAGCTTTTCGCGTTGGATTCGCTCAAGATGAAAACGCTCTTGTGAGAATCGACGATCAGCACGGCGACACGCCAGCTGCAAGGCATGGTGGCTAGCAGGGGTCATGATACTCATGGCTTAGACCGCTTGTGTTTGGCGAGCGGCCGCTTGTTGTGCATCGCTTTTGCCTTGGCTCACCGGCTTGGCAGCAAAACGCTGGACATACTTGAGGATATCGCTCCATGTGATTTGGCCGATACAGGGCAACTCGGTGCCTTTTTCCCAAGTGGGGTTGAGTTCTTCAAAATAGCGAATCTTGGCAGTTTTGCGGCGCATCTCATCGGTGATCGGCGCGACCTCGCCCTTGAGCGGTTGATAGTCATCACCAAAGTCGAGCAAGCCACGTTGGCGGTCGTAGTATTCGCCAAAATACTGCTCACAATAGGCTTCAACCAAGGGCTTGAGATCTTGGCATTCGCCTTCGGGATGCGGCCAGTAGCTGTAGTAGTTGTTGGCCAGCAACAGATAGGTTTTGAAGCCTTTGGAAATCAGCATCCAATACACAGGATCAAATGGATGTTTGGCTTTCATGGTCAGCAAATAGCGATACATGCTGCGCTGTAATGCACGCGAACCCCAAAACTCTTTTTCAATGACGGTGTCACCGCTAAAAAACGCATGATGGACTTTGTTGCCCACGCGAATGTCGCAGTTCATAACAGTCGAAAAACCGACGATGTCGCGGGTCTTGGGGTGCAAAATCAGGAATGCGCCAGTTTTTTTACGAAAATCACGCACAAACAAATCGTAACGGGTGTTTTCGTAATACTTCTGGTAAATCGAGTACATTCGCTGCAAATGTGCGTCGGTAAATTTTTCCACCGGACGAAATTCACCAATAGGCTCTTGGCGACGCAAATTGAATTTGCTCATGACAGACTCCAATTCGATTCTTGTGTGAGGGTGTATCGCAACGCTCCCGCGTTACGCCCTTGCCAAACTGCCGTTGCACAAAGCGGCGGCATTTACCAGCTTCTCCACACCCAAACTGCATGTGGTTGTCATCCCGACAGAAGCGAAGATCACCTCAATGTGATTCTTTTTTTGTCCAAAACAGTGGCTGCATAGGGGGCAAGTTTGAGCGAACAACTGTTCTGTTGGGCGGACTATGCCAGTCTAAACATGCCTACGCAAGAAGCTTTAACTGACAGAGCTGACAGTTTTTTGCTCAAACTGCCAACCGCTTCACAAAGAAAATGTGATCTGCCGACGATTGGCAGATCACTTTGTTGATCAATCACACGTTCTGTCATCAGTTGTGGTCGATTCGATATGAAAATTCATTCACATACGAATATTTACCACAAGATCATAGACTTAGTGATATTTAATCGGTTCAAATTTTAGACCATATTCTGAGCCGGTAATCTGCACCACATCACCTGAAGCAAATTGGCCGGCCAAAATCGACTGCGCCAACGGATTTTCAATCTCCGACTGAATCGCCCGTTTGAGCGGACGCGCCCCAAACACAGGGTCATATCCCACCTTGACCAGTTGCTCAAACGCCGCATCATCGAGTTGCAAACCAATCTCACGCTCTTTGAGACGGCTGCGTAGGCGGTCGAGCTGGATATCGGCAATCCCCCGAATCTGACCTTGTCCGAGCGCATGGAACACCACCACTTCGTCGATCCGATTGATAAACTCCGGACGGAAATGCTGACCGACAGCATCCATCACCGCCGCTTTGACGGTGGCCGAATCAGCCTGCTGACCCAACTCACGGATCGCCTGCGAGCCTAAATTGGAGGTCATGATGATCACGGTGTTTTTGAAGTCTACCGTCCGACCTTGCGAGTCGGTCAAGCGCCCATCGTCGAGCACTTGCAGCAAGATATTAAACACATCGGGATGGGCTTTTTCGACCTCATCAAACAGCACCACGCTATAGGGCTTACGGCGTACCGCTTCGGTCAACACGCCGCCTTCTTCATAGCCGACATACCCTGGAGGCGCACCGACCAAGCGACTGACACTATGTTTTTCCATAAATTCGCTCATATCAATGCGAATCATGGCGTCGTCACTGTCAAACAAAAAGTTGGCGAGCGCTTTGGACAGCTCGGTTTTGCCGACGCCGGTTGGCCCCAAAAACAAGAACGAACCACTCGGGCGATTGGGATCAGACAGCCCTGCCCGACTGCGGCGCACCGCATTGGCGACTGCCACAACGGCTTCATGCTGACCAATCACCCGTTTGTGCAAAATCTCTTCCATTTGCAACAGTTTTTCGCGCTCACCTTGCAGCATTTTGCTGACCGGAATACCGGTTGCGGCACTGACCACCTCCGCGATTTCGTTATCAGTCACTTTGGTGCGCAGCAAGGTGGGTTTATCGCCACGATTCTCAGCCAATTCTGCTTGGGCAATTTGCTTTTCAAGCGCAGGAATGATGCTGTATTTGAGACGCGCCATCTCCTCAAAATTACCTTCACGCTCGGCTTTGGCATATTGGATTTTGACCCGATCTAGCTCCTCACGGCTGGTCTGCGCCCCTTGCACCAAGGCTTTTTCGGCTTGCCAGATGTCGGTCAAATCAGCCAACTCCTTTTCGATTTGCTCGATTTGGCTGGCGAGCAACTTGAGCTGAGCTTGTGCATGATCGTCGTTTTTGATCGCTTCACGCTCCATTTTGAGTTGGATCAAACGACGATCAAGCTTATCGAGCGCTTCGGGCTTGGAATCCATCTCCATGCGCAAGCGACTCGCGGCTTCGTCAATCAGGTCAATCGCCTTGTCTGGTAATTTGCGATCAGTGATATAGCGATGACTCATCCGCGCAGCGGCAATGATCGCCGAGTCTTCAATCTCGACATTGTGATGCAACTGATACCGCTCTTTGAGGCCGCGCAAAATCGCAATGGTGTCCGGCACCGATGGCTCATCGACCAACACTTTTTGGAAGCGCCGCTCCAAAGCAGCATCTTTTTCAATAAATTGACGATATTCATCCAGCGTAGTTGCACCAACACAGTGCAATTCGCCCCGCGCTAGTGCAGGTTTGAGCATATTGCCCGCATCCATTGCACCATCGGCTTTACCTGCACCAACCATGGTGTGCAGCTCATCAATAAACAAAATCACGCGGCCTTCGTGTTTGGCCAAGTCTTTGAGCACTGCTTTGAGGCGCTCCTCAAATTCGCCGCGAAACTTAGCACCCGCAATCAATGCGCCCAGATCTAGCGACAACACCCGTTTGTTTTTCAGACCTTCAGGCACTTCACCATTGACAATACGCTGCGCTAAGCCTTCGACAATTGCGGTTTTACCCACCCCTGGCTCACCAATCAGCACCGGATTATTTTTGGTACGCCGTGCGAGCACCTGAATCGTGCGGCGGATTTCATCATCACGCCCAATCACCGGATCAAGCTTGCCCACCAAGGCACGCTCAGTCAGATCAATGGTGTATTTGTTCAGTGCATCACGTTGCTCTTCTTGGTTGGGATTCACGACTTTTTCATCTCCTCGAATTTGTTCAATCACTTTGCGGACACGTTTGCTATTGGTGCCTGCCGCCTCAATGATTTTTTGGGTACGACTTTGCTCGGACAAGGCCAACAGCGCCCATTCGGTCGCGATGTAGTCATCACCGGCTTTTTGCGCATAACTATCGGTGAGATTCAAGATCCGCACCGCATCAGGATTGAGATTGGCTTCACCGGTGGGGGTGCTGATCTTGGGCGCATCGGCAATCGCCTGTGCAAGCTTGGCTTTCAGGGTCGCAACATTGGCGCCGGCCTGTTGAAAGATGCTCAAGTTGGCAGGCTCTTCCAGCAAACTTGCCAATATATGGATCGGCTCAATGGCGGTATGACTGTGCTGTACCGCCAAGCTTTGCGCGGCCGATAACGCGGCTTGTAAACGCTCTGTAAATTTTTCAAATCGCATGAATTTACCCTCTGTCCACACCATGTTGGATGACTGATATTTAGATGTGTGGTGGCAGCGTTTTTTTCAAGTCCTCAAAAATAATTTTTATTATGTTAAATAAAGACCTTGAAAAAAAAGCAACCAACTGCAGGACGGTTGGTTGCTTTAAAACGGTTGATTCATTGTTATTATCTCAAAAATACAACGGTTTATCGTAGGCTTGTCACGTAGCGTTGCCCGCCCATATCAGCCTCGACTGGATTATTGTTGCCGAGTAACGAACCAAAAAAGCCTTTGGGACGTGGTGGCGCGGCATCAACGGAATCTTGCAGGCTCATGGTACGCCGGACAGGCTCCGGTTCAACAGCTGCAACCGGTGTGGATGCAGAAGTATTTTCATTGATCACCTGCATCGGTGCCGGTACCGCTTCAACCGTGGTGGTTGCTACGGCAGCATGTTGCTGTGGTAGTGCATTACAAAACGTTGCATCGCCATCGCCTAAGCGCCCAAGACGTGCGCGTAAGGCAATCGACAACATCAACAACTCATCATCATCAAACTCTTCTGCCAAATCGAGCAGTCGAGTTTGATATTGCGCATCGGTCAGGAAGCGTTCGATTTGCACCGACTCCCCACAGCTACGACGCATCAACAGCTTAAAACGGCCAAGCTCTTGCAATTGATCGCGGTTTAGCATCTTCATATCCCCTAAATAACCATTCCCAGACTTCAGTGATGGTCACGATTGAGCGCTCCTCGCTCCATCGTTGACCCACAGCAGGAACATAATCAATGGGTAGGTGTAAAAGCTACCCATGAAATACACCTGAATATTAGCAAAGTGCATGCCAATTTTTGATTCAATAAAAGTGTTTAAATAACAAAAACCTATAAAGCTATTATGTTGCGCACTACTCTATTTGATCGTTTTTCGCCCATAGATGCGATAGCATAGCGCAAATAACAACCCAAATACGATCAGCCCGCCTAGCCATAAGGCTTCATGGGGGTGTAGCCAGTGCCACCAATCTCGTAACAGATGCGCGAACCAGCGTCCAAGCAGCACCACAGCACTCGCCCATAATGCAGCACTGATCAGGTTGCAACACAAAAACCGCCAGCCAGAAATGCGCGCAACGCCGAGTAAAATCGGCGTAATGGTGCGCAATCCAATCAAAAACCGCAGGCTAAGCATCAACAGGATTTGATGGCGTTCAAGGTAATATCTAATATTGGCTGATTTTTGCGTGAGTGCAGGATGACGCGCCAACCAGCGTGCACCATGCCGACGACCGATCCAAAAATAGATATGATCAATCAACATCGCACCCAACATGGCACAGCCAATCACCGGCCATATCCGCAAATAATGATGATGGATGGCGTAAATGGCGGCCAGCAGAATCGACTCACCTTCCACCATGACGCCAAAAAACACCGCCACATAGCCGTATTGGCCGATCCAATCTTGTAACTGCACACCCCTCTCCAAACAAAAACAGCCCCGAACAGGGGCTGTTTTTGTTGTTTAGGCCAAATTAGGCTTGGGTATACACAGGATGTGCCACACACAGCGCGTGTGCTTTGCTGGCTACGGCAGCAATCACCGCAGCATCACCTTTGCTGTCGATGATGTCTGCAATCCAGCCGGCCAGCTCGCGCACATCAGCTTCGCTAAAGCCACGAGTGGTGACCGCTGGTGTACCAATCCGGATACCCGAAGTGACAAACGGTGAACGTGGGTCATTTGGGACTGCGTTTTTGTTGACGGTAATGCCTGCTTGACCGAGCCATGCGTCCGCATCTTTACCGGTGACGTCTTGCTTGATCAACGACAACAAGAACAGGTGGTTGTCGGTACCGTTGGAGACCACATCGTAGCCACGATCGATAAACACTTGCGCCATCGCTTGAGCGTTTTTGATTACTTGCTGTTGATAGGTCTTGAAGCTTGGATCCATGGCTTCTTTGAAGCATACCGCTTTGGCGGCAATCGCATGCATCAACGGGCCGCCTTGGTTGCCAGGGAAGACTGCCGAGTTGAGTTTTTTCTCGATTTCTTCGTTGGCTTTGGCCAAGATCAACCCTGAGCGTGGGCCACGCAAGGTTTTGTGCGTGGTGGTGGTGACCACATCGGCAAATGGCACTGGGTTTGGATAAACACCAGCCGCCACCAAACCGGCCACGTGTGCCATATCGACCATCAAGTAGGCACCGACTTTATCGGCAATCGCACGAAAACGCGCCCAATCCATCACACGGCTATACGCAGAGAAACCCGCAATAATCATGCGTGGCTTATGCTCAAGTGCCAGACGCTCGACTTCGTCATAATCGACTTCGCCGGTTTCGGTGTTCAAGCCGTATTGTACCGCGTTGTAGTTTTTGCCCGAGAAGTTCACTTTGGCACCATGGGTCAAGTGACCACCATGTGCCAAGCTCATGCCAAGCACGGTATCACCGGCTTGCAGCAAGGCCAAAAATACCGCGCTATTGGCTTGGCTACCAGCGTGCGGCTGTACGTTGGCATAGTCTGCGCCAAACAACGCTTTGGCACGGTCGATGGCCAGCTGTTCAATCACATCCACGTGCTCACAGCCGCCATAATAACGCTTACCAGGATAACCTTCGGCGTATTTGTTGGTCAGGCTTGAGCCTTGAGCTTCCATAACAGCAGGTGAGCAGTAGTTTTCAGAGGCAATCAGCTCAATGTGAGCTTCTTGGCGCTGATCTTCAGCGTCCATAGCTTGAGCAAGTTCAGGGTCGAACTGATGGATGGAGACATTTGCGTACATGGCAATACCCTTTTCGGTCAACACCGCCGTGGGAACACACCATCGCGCACCACAAACGGACAATCAGGCAAGAAAGCGGCGCATTCTAGCACGATCCGACCGTTTTGGCAGAATACAAATCTGTCGCTGTAAGACCAGCTGTCTTGAAGTTTTTTCAGGCGGACATGAATCGGTTTTCATGCCCCCTGACTCGATTCTTCTAATGCACTGAACCAAGATGTTGTTGCAACTCGTCGAGATGCAAATGCTCAATAGCGGATTTGATGGCTTTATTACCCATACTGCTTACAGGGCGTTGATCGACGGGGGCAATGGCTTTGGGAACCGCGTGAAATTGTCGTTTGCCATTGGGGGTATATTTGCTATGAGAGACTGGAGGATGGGATGAAGCGGCCATGATATGACTCCAAGCAACCTTGAGTCTTTGACCATGACACAATCACGCACACCCGCCTACCACCATCCTGTTAACTCGTCAGCAGTGCTGTGGTGATTTAGATCGGAAGAGCACACGTCTGAACTCCAGTCACATCACGTTATCTCGTAT
>CALFYA010000398.1 GCA_937952925.1 uncultured Moraxellaceae bacterium | reverse complement strand
GCTTCCTGATGCGCCTGCGCATCCTGCTGCGTCGAGAACCAGACGCCGGTCATGTGCTGGCCGGACTGCCACGTATCTGTCTTGGCGCCGCCGAGGCCGACCACCGCGCGGCACTGCGCGCCGACCAGATCGTCGCTGGTGATGCCGACGGTCCAGCCGATGCGCGCGGCCTGCGCCACGATCTGATCCAGCGTGTGGACCGATTGCGGCCGGCGGATTTTCGGGATCGCTTCCATGTCCTCGCGCCGCGTGAACATCTTCATGCCGAACGGAATCGAACGCAGCTTCAGCAGCGCATTCAAATCATCGACGATGGACACCCATTCGGCATCAAGGCCAAAACTCTCTTGCAAAAACGCCTTTTGAGCTGCACTCCAAAACGGCGCATCCGCCAATCGCATCTGCTCGGGCAGATGATGGCTGGCAATAAACGCAGCAATCGCTTCGGGTGAACTGTCGAGTCCCAATTGATCAAACAAACGGGTCATGTTGGGCAATGTGGTATTCATGTTGGTGCTCCACGGTGAACGAGGTTCTGTTGAGCATGTCGATATTTGTGGTGATGTACCAGTGATGTTCTGCATCAAACCGGTGTGATCTGTGTATATCGACGAAAAAAAACCGGTCATGCGACCGGTCTTCTTTTTGGCTTGGATTAGCCGAGCAAGTGGGCTACGCCATCACGCTCTTCAAGCAATTCATTCAAGGTGAAGTCCATACGCTCACGGCTGAATGCGTCAACTGGCAGACCTTCGATACGGGTGTATTCGCCGTTTTCGCAGGTGACTGGCACGCCGTAGATGATGCCTTCAGGGATGCCATAGCTTCCATCGGATGGAATACCCATGGTGACCCATTTGCCATTGGTGCCCAGCGCCCAATCACGCATGTGATCGATGGCCGCATTGGCAGCTGACGCAGCCGACGACAAGCCACGCGCTTCGATGATCGCCGCACCACGCTTACCAACGGTTGGCAGGAACACGTTTTTGTTCCACTCTTCGTCGTTGATCATGGCTTGCACGCCTTCGCCATTGATGGTGGCAAAACGATAGTCGGCGTACATGGTTGGGCTGTGGTTGCCCCACACCACCATTTTTTCGATGTCTGCAACCGCTTTGCCTGTTTTGGCAGCCACTTGGCTCAAAGCGCGGTTGTGATCCAGACGCAACATCGCGGTGAAGTTTTTGGCTGGCAGATCTGGAGCCGACTTCATGGCGATGTAAGCGTTGGTGTTGGCTGGGTTGCCGACCACCAAGACTTTGACATCACGGCTGGCGTTGTCGTTGAGCGCTTTGCCTTGCACGGTGAAGATCTTGGCATTTTCTTGCAACAGATCTTTACGCTCCATGCCTGGGCCACGTGGACGTGCGCCAACCAGCAATGCGTAGTCTGCATCTTTGAAAGCAACGTTTGGATCATCAGTGCCGACCATGCCTGCGAGCAATGGGAACGCGCAATCTTCGAGCTCCATCATCACGCCTTTGAGCGCTTGTTGAGCTTTCTCAAATGGCACTTCGAGCATTTGCAGAATAACTGGCTGGTCCTTGCCCAGCATTTCGCCGCTAGCGATACGGAACAGCAGGCTGTAACCAATCTGACCGGCTGCACCAGTCACGGCAACACGAACGGGTTGCTTCATGTTTATTCTCCAGATGGACAAGGATGTAAGTCTTACGCAGGGGTGGCCTGCATCAAGGCGCGTGCATTGTACGCCATGCCTGTCGATGATGCGAGCAAGCGACAGGAGGATTGATGAAAAAAAACCATGACTTTTGACCAAAGTTGAAGGCCAAAAGTCAGCAGCATGTGCTTTTTAGAGGTAACGAACCACATGTTTTTGCTCAAGGCGTTGCCGTGGATAATACACGCCACCCGCTGCCCGTTTGCCCATCGCCACAATCATCACCACATATGCATCATCCGCCATCGGCACCACATCGCGCACGCGCGACTCATCAAAACCTTCCATCGGACACGTATCAAAACCGTGCGCACGCGCAGCCAACATCAAATTTTCACAGGCGAGCGCAGTGGTTTTGGCTGCCCATAGCCGCATATCAGCAGGCGTATAGGGGCCACGTGGTGCAGGTTTGATCAAACCCATCGCTCCGTTGATGGCGCGCTTGGCCAGCCCAAAGGTACCAAACATGCCCACGGCATAATGATATTTGACCAGCTTGCCATAGTATTGCTGTACCAATTTGGGCGGCTCACCAACCGGCCAATGATCCAAAATCCATTGGGCATTCTCACGCCATGTATTGGTACGCGCCAATGCCACAATCAGCACAGGGGCAGTTTTGGCGGCATTTTGATCCATACAGGCATGTGCAAGCTTGGCACGAGCAGCCGCTGAACGTACCACCACAAACTCCCACGGTTGTAGGTTACTTGAATTGGGCGCGAGTAAGGTGAGATCTAAGCAGTCTTGTAATACGTCTTCTGGGATCGGATCGGCCAAAAATTTGCGCACCGACCGCCGCCCTTCGACAATCGCACGAAAGGCTTTGGGATCGGTGGCGGGGGGTGCAGGTTCTTGATGACGAGGCGTTGACACAATGGCAATCCTTGCAAAATCGGTGGTTGATGATTAACACCGATCCCACCGACCAACAATGGCCAGATTGATCAGCGGCTAAGGCGCACCATGTACCACAAAACGAGCGGGGCAATTGGATTGCACGGTGGCTGGGCAATTGACATATTGACCTTGCGGGCTATAACAGACCCGCACTTGCATCAACACCGGCAAATCAAACTTGGAGGTTTGACCACAGCGCAATTGCAAGCCCTGCATCGGCAAACCAGGGTTGAGATCCATCAGCTTGCCCAATAGCTCTTGGTTGCGCACCACCATTTCGCGGTCGGCATTAAACTCAGGTGGGACGCGCAAACGCCCTGCATAGTTGGCAATCGTGCGGAAATAATTGCGGGCGGACATGCCCGTACAGGAGCCTGTGCGCTGCCAATCGCTATCACGCAATTGCTCATCAGGCATGACCCGCTCGACAATCCGTTCTTGCAGTGGGGGCAACTCAGCAGATTCTTGCGAACAGTTTTCGTTTTGGCGACCACTCGACAGCTCAGGACGTAAACTCGATACCGTCAAGGTAAAGCCCTCTTGGCATTGGCGCAGCTTTTGCAAAGAAGGATTGGCCGCACACACTGCGGGGGTCAGGTTGATGACCAACGTATAACTGGCGGGACGCTCAGATTCAGTGGTGGTGCTTGCTGCATGGATGTGCGTTGGGGCTGCATGCAACATCGGGGTTGTACACAGACCACACATCCACAGCAGGTGACTGATCCAGTCACCGCGATAGGGCTTTTTTCTATTCAGCATGATCGCACGACCTCCGTATCGTGTCCGAGCATGTGAACCACTCTTCACTGCACGCATCTGTGCAGCATAAAGAGCTTGTGGATCTGACTGTATGGCAACTGTGTGAACATCTGGTTGAACCCGCGTCAAAAACGTAACGATGTTGTGCATGCGCGACTCCTGACTAGGGGCCAACGATCGCGTTACTACCTTGTACGGGAATTGCGCCCATGCGTGTACCAATCGATTGTGCACCTTGACCGAGCAATACCCCATAATGCACCGCATTGGTCATCACATTTTTGACATAATCCCTTGTTTCTACAAAAGGAATCGCTTCGGCGTATTGATCTGCAGGCAACGACTGATTGATCGGTTGCCAGCGTTTGGCACGCGTGGGGCCTGCATTGTAGCCTGCGGTTGCCAAGACTGGCTGATTGCCGAGTTGTCCTAGAATATAGCTTAAATAGAAGGTGCCATAACGGATGTTGGTGTCCATTTGGTTGGCATTACTTGCACTATAAGTTTCGCCCAAACGACCCGCTACCCAGCGTGCGGTATTGGGCATAATTTGCATCAATCCCCCTGCTCCCACATGCGAGCGAGCATTGATCACAAAACGGCTTTCTTGGCGCATCAAGCCATACGCCCACGCTGGATCTAAACTGACCTTAGCGCTATAGCTCAGTACTTGGTCACGATAAGGCGTCGGGAAGCGCAGCTGTGGACTAAACAGTTTGGCAGTGCGCTCAGTGGCATAAATCGCACGGTCATACCATTCGATGCGATCCGCCCGTTCGGCAGCGGCCAAAATCATGCCATCGTCATTTTTTAAATAGGCTTGGCGGACTGCCCAATTCCATTCGCGGGTTGACCAACTCGCATCTGCACCAATACTGCGTAGCGCAAAGGCACGCTGAAAATGGATATCTTGCTCCATCCGTTTGCGGTCATCTGCACTCGGTTGATAGCTTGCGCCCAAGCTGACGGTTTTCACGCCCAAACGATCACGCGACAACAGCCCGTAGTAGTCCGTTTCACTCGCCAAGGATTGATAAAAGACTTTGGCGATGTCTTTGGCCTTTTGGTCGCTGCGTTGCTCGCTTGCACGAGCAAACCAGTATTGCCATTCGCGTTTTTGTTGAGTGTCAAAGGTCATTGAGTCGAGCGCACGCAGCACGCTCTCCCACGCACCCATCCGCACCGCATGACGGGCATAGCTTTCGGCTTCTTCGTCGCTAAACGGATAACCGACGCTGGCATCAAACCACTCCACCGTGCGCAAATCATAACCATCGCTGACCACTCGCTTGCCTGTGGTGCTCATGGCTAAGATGCGATAAGCATAACGCTGTACATCGGCGGGCAATACGGCACGACGCGCCTGCAACAAGCTGTACGCTTCGGTTGAAGAACGCTCAGTGATCTGCTCGAGTGCCAACAAAAACAGGGCTTGTTCTTCTGCGGTCTGTACCGGCAGCAGCATTTGGGCATCAGGATTTTTGGTGACCTGCCCCATCTGCTCAGGGCTTAAATTCAACCCCAAATCCAGCGCCACTTGAGATGCATTGACCAACTGCCCTGCCCGTAGCAATGTCCACAAACGCTGTTGTTTGTTGGCGCTGTTGACCAATGGGCTTTTGAGTAATTGTGCCGCGACCGTTTGACACAAATCGGGAACTTTTTCGGTTTTGAGCCAGACCAAATCGCGCATGGTACTCAAGACCAGCTCATCACCACCCGCCACTTGTGCCTGTGCCACCGCACACTGCTCACTAAAATCGGGATTGGTGACATAGGGGGCAACCAGACGCACGGCCTCATAACGTCCCACCCGTGCTTGAGCTTCGGCGTAGTCGGCAATCAGTTTTTCGGTCATGGCGGCCTGTGGAAAGCGTTTGGCAAACGCCACAATCGCCTCCGCAGGCTGCTCAGCCAACTTGAGATTGAGCTGCCAATACGCTGGATAAATCGCCAGTGGGCTACCTTGCATGCTGTTTTCAGATTGCATCAAGCTGTCACGATCTTGCCGCTGTGCAGCTTGTAGCGCTGTCAAGAAATCTTCATCAGCAGCCCAAGATGCTGCTGGTTGAAAGGCCAATGCCGCATAAAAAATTGAATGAAATAAGAATAACCGTCGAAATGGTTGGGTTACGGCGTTTTTTGTGGGGGCAGTCATTTTCAACGCACAACTTCCTAGCGACGTGGGTTTAACAGGCATGTGAAGATGTAAGTCTATGGACTTCACAAGAAGTCGTGGGTTGCGATATGTAAAGTTTGTGTATCTCTATTTGCCAATCGTAGGTATTGAATACGGGGCGAAAGCGGCTATAGCTTGTGCAAAAATGATGTTAGAATATGCGGTTTTTTAAAATCTGTTTGCCGTTTGGCAACGGTGTAATGTTTGAATTGGTACAGGATTGGTGATGACCGTCGAAACTTTTATCCCTTCGTCTACGCCGGTAACGACCGCGCAGTCTGTGGCGTCTGCTCCTGCATCCGATTTACCGATCAAGCGTTTATATATTGAAACGCAAGGCTGCCAGATGAATGAGTACGACTCCAATCGGATGGCGGACTTGCTTGGGGATTCGCACGGCTATGTGTTGACCGATGATCCCGCGCAGGCCGATGTACTGTTGATGAACACCTGCTCAATCCGCGAAAAAGCCCAAGAAAAAGTGTTTAGTGAACTGGGGCGCTGGCGCAAGTTTAAAGAAGCCAATCCCAATGTGGTGATTGGCGTGGGCGGCTGTGTGGCCTCGCAAGAAGGCGAAGCCCTGCAACAACGCGCCAAATATGTCGATTTGGTGTTTGGCCCCCAGACGTTGCATCGTTTGCCCAAGATGCTTGATCAGCATCAAGAAAACAAAGTCAGCAAAAACAAAATCAGCTTGGTGGATATCTCCTTCCCCGAAATCGAAAAGTTCGACTTTTTGCCCGAACCGAAAGTCGAAGGCTACAAAGCCTTTGTGTCGATCATGGAAGGTTGCTCAAAATACTGTTCGTTTTGCGTGGTGCCCTACACCCGTGGCGAAGAAGTATCGCGTCCACTCGATGATGTGATTGCCGAAATTGCCAGCCTTGCTGCGCAAGGGGTGCGTGAAGTGACCTTGCTCGGTCAAAACGTCAATGGCTATCGTGGCGAAACCTTTGATGGGCAGATTTGTGATTTTGCCGGTTTGCTGCGTTTGGTGGCGCAAGTTGAGGGTATCGGTCGGATTCGCTATACCACCAGCCATCCGCTCGAATTTTCCGACGCCTTGATTGAATGCTATCGTGATTTGCCCAAGTTGGTCTCGCATTTGCATCTACCGGTACAAAGTGGATCGAATGCGGTGCTCGCAGCCATGAAGCGCAATCACACCATCGACATCTATATCGACAAGATTCGCCGTTTGCGTGAAGCGCGTCCTGATTTGCATTTGGCCAGTGATTTTATTATTGGCTTTCCAGGTGAAGGTGATGCCGAATTTGAGGAAACCTTCCAATTTATTCAAGATTTAGACTTCGACCACTCGTACAGCTTTATTTACTCCAAACGTCCAGGGACGCCTGCGGCTGAGCTGCCCGATGACACGCCCGAAGATGTCAAAAAAGAACGTTTGGCACGCGTCAAAACGGTGATTAAGCAATCATCGATTGATAAAACCAACGCCATGCTGGGTCAAACAGTACGAGTTTTGGTCGAAAAGCCTTCTGATCGTCATGAAGGTGTGCTACTTGGTAGTGCTGATAACACTCGATGGGTTGAGTTTGTGGGTGACTCCAGCTTAATCGGTCGGTTTGCTCAGATTGAGGTCACTCAAATCGCGAGCATGAACTTAGTCCGTGGTCGTCTTCTTGAGCATGAAGGCGACGCCCTGTAAGAATAGAGGAACATTCTTGACTGCTAC
Organism: uncultured Moraxellaceae bacterium; assembly: GCA_937952925.1. Classification (GTDB taxonomy): domain Bacteria; phylum Pseudomonadota; class Gammaproteobacteria; order Pseudomonadales; family Moraxellaceae; genus CALFYA01. The sequence goes on along the minus strand of CALFYA010000398.1, from coordinate 2,807 downwards.
TGTCCGTCGAACCATTGAATTTTCAGGCGTCACGCTTGAGCGACTCAAATCCATGTTGGGCGCTTACAACGCCCACCTCAAGCTGATCGAACAGCGTCTTGAAGTCAAAATTGCCCAACGTGGCGATCAATTTGTGATTGATGGTGATTTGGGTGCGGTTGAACGCGCTGAAACACTGCTCGAACGCTTATATGAAGAAACCGAACACACCCGTCAACTCTCGCCTGAGCAACTGCATTTGATGATTCAAGGCAGCCAAACCGAGCGTGAGCTGTCGGGTGATGAAGGACAACTCAACGTCTGGCTACAAACCCGCAAAGGTAAAATCCATCCGCGCGGTGCCAATCAACAACGCTATGTCCGCCGTATTTTACAAAGCGATATTTCTTTTGGGATTGGCCCTGCCGGTACGGGTAAAACCTATCTGGCGGTTGCGGCTGCGGTCGATATGCTAGAGCGCAACGAAATCCAGCGGATTTTGTTGGTGCGTCCGGCGGTGGAAGCTGGTGAAAAGCTTGGCTTCCTCCCTGGTGATTTGACTCAAAAAATCGATCCGTATTTGCGCCCGTTGTACGATGCGTTGTATGAGATGCTCGGCTTTGAAAAAGTCGCCAAACTGATCGAACGGCAAGTGATTGAAGTGGCACCGCTGGCCTATATGCGCGGTCGTACCCTCAATCATTCGTTTGTGATTTTGGATGAAGCGCAAAACACCACACCCGAACAGATGAAGATGTTTTTGACCCGTCTGGGATTTGGTTCGCGTGCGGTGATTACCGGTGACATCACACAGGTCGATTTGCCGCGTGGTCAGCAATCAGGTCTGGCACATGCGCTTAAAGTGCTGGAAAACATTGATGACATCCACATCACTCGTTTTCACTCGCGCGATATTGTGCGTCATCAGTTGGTGCAAAAAATCGTCGAAGCCTACGAAGGTTGGGACAGCACCCAACAGCGCTTATCCGTTGAGGCACGCCGTGAGCGTCAAGCACGCCAGCAAGCCGCCATCGACGCGAATGATCAAGCCAGCGACGCGCAGCATGATGATGAGTCTGGCTCATGATCGCACTTGAGCTACAACACGCCACCCGCCTTGCGGGTGTGCGTTTATCCAAAGCAGATGCACTGCGCTATGTGGCTGCCAGTCTAGACACTGTAGGCTTTCGCGCCGATTGTGATATCAGCATCCGCTTGGTCAATCGCGACGAAAGCCACGCCCTCAACTTGCAGTATCGTGGCAAAGACAAACCCACCAATGTGTTGTCTTTTCCAAGTGACCTGCCCGATGAGGTGCTGGCTATGCTGCCCACCCAGCCACTTGGGGATTTGGTGATTTGCCTACCGGTGGTGCTCGCCGAAGCCCAAGCGCAAGGCAAAGCGGTGGGCGATCATTTGGCACATTTGATTGTGCATGGCACCTTTCATTTGCTCGGCTTTGATCATGAAACCTCTGATGACGATGCAGCGCATATGGAAGGCTTGGAAATTGGCACCATGGCACGTTTGGGGTTTTGTAATCCGTATGCCTAAAGTTGTGGCGCACCCTGTGCGCCCTCCTTTTTTCAATTTTTCAATTATTGCGCCACATCCATCGCTTCAAGTTTTTCGCTAAACCGCCACGTCCGAATAATCCGTAACTCACTATAATCTTTCATATTTGCAGCAAACTTGGGATACGGTGCTGCGTCACGCACCGAGGCTTTGGCTGCTTCATCGAGCACCCGATGGCCTGAGCTTTCCAGCAAGCGAATCGCCCGAATCGCCCCATCTGGCGTCAAAATCACCATCAAGCGCACATCACCGTGCAACTGCCGCGCACGCGCTTCATCGGGATAATGCCGATTGCCCACACGCTCAACTTTTTGCCGAAATTGATCAAGATAGGCCGCGCTGCTGTCGGCTTTGGCTGAAATACTGTCGATGGTGTGGATTTGGGTTTTGTGGCTATATTCTTGTTTACGTTTGGCATATTGCGCTTCAAGCGCGGCCATTTTGGCTTCAATTGCGGTTTCACTGCTGGGGCTGGTCACCTGCTGCTGAGTGGTTTTATGCTCTGTGGCTTGCGATTGATGACGAAAGCTTAATGTGGTGGTCAGCACTCGACTTTCAGGTGTCATGGCTTGCTGCGCCGCTTGTGCGGTGCTCGCGTGTTGCGTGGGGGCTTGTTGTTCGGTGGCAGCATCGGCGCGTTCATCCGGCGAGGTCATTTTGTGCACATTACGCAGCACACCGCTGCCCTGCTGATTGGCTTGTGCCAAAAAATCGGCTTTTTGGTCTGGTGTTTGGCTGATGTGTACCGCAATACTGACCTCTTGCATTACGGCACGATCACCACCAGGGGCAACAAAACTCAGCCCAAAAATCAACAGCGCATGCAACAAAATCGCCAAGACCATACAGATCATCAGCACCCGATCGGCCAAAATTTGCCGACAAGTGCTGGCAAGACTGTGGCTCAAGGCTTTAGGATCAATGAGATGTGGCATCACGTCCGTTATACTCGTCCCTAAAATGGCATTGGATGACTGGGGAAATAATGAATGATGGTTCAAAATTCATCGCATTGCAGCCCTCGCAGTGTACCATTGTGCTGACTTTTCTAGAACGATTGCCATCGTTTGGCATGTACAATGAGAGCCACCCATGCGACACATTCTAAACAAAGTTGCCCAAGGCTTCCGTGAAGTCTATCAACGCGCTGGCGATTTAATTGAAGAAGAGCGCGAGCTGCCGTTGTCGCAGCACTATATCAATTCGATCATGAAACGCTATGTGACCGATAAAGTCTCTGCGCTCGATGATCT
>CALFYA010000397.1 GCA_937952925.1 uncultured Moraxellaceae bacterium | reverse complement strand
GGGTGGCTCGATCACACTTAGCGAGGTACGAGCTTAGTGTGACTGTAGCCCGACCGCAGGTAACTCCCAAAAAATCAGGCTCGATGTGAGCCTGACATTTTTAAATAAAAGCTAAAGCCTATCGACGCAACTCGTCCAGACGCCGTTTTAACTGCTCAACACCATACCAATAACGATTGGGTTGATTCAGGAAAAATTGAGCCTCCCAATAATTCGATGAGTTTTCTGCATCACAAAAATGGATGGTTGCGTCATTCCGATCTGAACAGTACAGGTGCTCAGTCATCAATCCATAGATCGCTTCGTTTTCCCATTTGACAATGTTCAACATATGCTCAAAACCAAAATCTAGGCGAACGCTATTTAAACCTGATGGTGGGATCTGCGCGTTCACACTTGCCAACACATCCAAAAATCCTTTTTGTAAAGTCATTAAAGCGCTCAGAGTTTCGACAGGCAAGATGACATGGACAGAGTGTAGGCCATGCACACCATCACTATTAAACATCCTGTCTTCATCTGACTGAGTGATTTCAAACTCACACCATGTTTGACTGGGGCTAATCTGATTGCTCACGTCCAGCTCTTCAATGCATGTAAGGTCATTCACAATCATGATGCATCTCCTACGCGCCCTAACATCGTTTGCAGTGCCGCGATGAACTGTTGGGCGCTTTCAATGTCGCCCTCATGCAAACCATTGCAAGCTGCACCAAGATCGAAGCAAAAGACTTCTAGCTGATCAATCAGGATCTGAGCTTGCTCTAAGACGGTGGCAACACTCTCTCGGATTGAATCTGTGCTATTTGGCATAAGTGACATTTCTAGAACAGCGTCTCGCATTTCTAAAAGACTTCTCATCATCATTACTCGCATTATATCAGGTTGCGGTATTGCGCCCTGATTCATGTATTATATAATATAAAAGTAATATATTCAACACAAATTAAAAACAGCGTGGATATTCACGCTGTTTTAATAATACCGACGCGCTAGTCAATAGCTCTATAGATATTCCTTGCATCTTGGATTGGCAAAGTCTCTATATGTTGTTTGAGTGCATAATAGTGTTGAATCAAAATCTCTGCTGATTCTTCATCTTCACGTCTTACACTGCTATTCATCATTGCATCCAGTGTGAACAATGTTGCCACGATACCTGCTGACTTTGCCGAGAATGCTGTATGCTCGTAGATCGCACCTACTGACTGAACAAGCACTACAGGGCTATTTGTGTACGCAAAAAAGCTTGATTGACCTTGTTGTGACTTAACTTGCTCAACAAACCACGTCTCTGCAATCTGAGCACCCTCAAACAACCAATTGTTAAAGGAGATCAATTGCATCCAAAATTCATTGGTAAGGCTTAGGTTCATACTGGGCAGATTGCCGTCTGGAAAAGAGTTTAAAACAATCATGGATTCATCCTTTTATATCAGGTTGCGGCATTGCGTCCTGATATAAGTATTATATAACATTCTAGAAAAAATTCAAATTATTTAACTTAGTACAGCATTGAACAACTCAACATCTTTAGACTCAAAAAAACCTGAACACTCTACAAAATCAAAAAGCGTGTAATAGATCGACAAAAAATCCTCTCTTTCAGAACAGTTTAAAAAATCTTTATCTTTATCCAAACATCCTTTTATTGCCAAACCAGTGATAATAATTCCAGCCATTTCAACATCTAGTTTAACCTCTGTTTTTAAAGCGCTTATCGACACTAAAACTGGGGGTTCTCCTAAAAAACATAGTCCATGTGGAGTAACATAGAATCCTTCAATCAACGTCTCATATCTAAAAATCTCACAAACCTCCCATACCCCACCAGTATAGTTTTTGAAGTAAAATTGGGCACAATAAAAAATTTCCTTCCACAAGATCACCGTTTGATTTTGGTTCATATTCGGAAGGTTAATTTTAGGACATAGATTCGCAGCATACATCTTCATCACCAATATGGATTGGTTTCATTAGAAAAGCAGGGGATCTCCCCTGCTTCGTTTAAAATTTTATTGGCAGATTTTTACTACTTGCATTTGATCTAGCACACTTGGCATAAATGGGCTAATTAATTGCAGTAAAGCTTCTACATAACGCTCTTTTACTCCTGCTTTCACCACAATACCGTAGGGAATTTTGGTGACTTCTTGCATAAGCGCACACAGATTTTTTTCTGCTGTCTCTAGCAATCGCTCATACTCTCCTAATGGATCAAACTCGTTCACATCAACAAGTCCAAAAAGTTCTAGCTCTGCTTTGAGTAGGTCAAAAAACTCATTGACCTCCTGCTCATTCAATACACTCAATAAAGCGACTGGGTTCTGCTCGTGCGCTTGATTCAGTGCTGATAGCTCCTGCCCTTGTAGTGTCCAGCTCTTCTTAGCAAAAACGTTCATCTTTGCTTGGGTCACATGGCTTGATATAAGCTCAAGCATCGCTTTTGTGTGCATAACATGAACGGCTGCGGTGACTTGATCAGATGTGGCTTTGAATGCCTTCAGATCAGCTTGTGTGAATGGTAGCATTATCTATTCCTCATTTTATCAGGTTGCGATATTGCGTCCTGATAAAACATATATTATATAATATAAAAACAAAAGTCAATAAAAAAGCCTGAATCATCAGGCTTTTTATTAATTAAATTTGACTCTTCAAATAATCAATTTCTGAGGAACTAAGCCTAAATTGTGATAAAACTCTAAAAGATGCTTCTGGGAACTCCACCCCTTCATCTAGCATTTTATTAAAAAATGATAATGCAAAATTTTCTTTTTCAACAAAATTCTGATTCTCAAGAAAATCATTAAAGTCCTTCAAAATACTTTCATAGCTAACTGAGCTATTCATAATGACTTCAAAAAAACGACTTTTCAATTTTAGATAGAACTTTGAGTATCCACACCCCAAATCTTCTGAAAATCTAAAGATACTCACGCTCTCAACGATGCGCCAATTTTGAGGGGGGAGCACGTTTAGCATTTCCTCATAAAAATCCTCATCAATCTCAGAAAATTCATTCAGATCATAATGACAATTCATATAAATATCAGTGCTTTCTTGATAATTATAAACGCCAAGATCATTTAGTTCATACGATTTCATCATAACGTGGTGGTCTCAAGATTGAAGTGCAACAGCGACTTTGAGTCGGATAACTTCTTGGGA
>CALFYA010000396.1 GCA_937952925.1 uncultured Moraxellaceae bacterium | reverse complement strand
AAGGTGATGGCTAGAATGGCTATAGGTTACTCATGAGTTGTGTAGATACCTATGTACTCAAGCCGATGACATAGTGCGCAATCTTCATCGAACGCATTCCAAAATCGATTTATCACATCAGTCTAGGGGGTGGGTCTTAAGCTGGTCTTAAGCACAATTTGCTTGAATATCCTCATTGAACTCCAAAGGGGATGAAACATGCGTGTATTGTTGATTGAAGATGATGTGTTACTTGCCAAAGCCACACGGATTGGACTTGAGCAAGCACAATTTGTGGTAGATGTGGTACATACCCGTCTGCAGGTCGATGGCTTTTTGGCAGCCTATGAATACGATGTGATTTTGCTCGACTTGGGCTTACCCGATGGCGATGGGATGCAAGTGCTCAGACGCTTGCGCCAGCAGCGTAGCATGACTCCGGTGATCATCCTCACCGCTCGTGATCAAGTGCAAGATCGGATTGAAGGCTTACAAGCCGGTGCGGATGATTTTGTGATTAAACCATATGATTTATATGAAGTAATTGCCCGTGTCGATGCGGTGACACGTCGCGCATTTGGCCGTGTCCAACAAGAACTCGTTCATGGCGAATTGGTGGTCAATTGCTACAGCCGCCAAGTCAGTTTAAGTGGCGTTGCGATGACATTGACCAGTCGAGAATTTTTGATTTTGCAATTTTTGCTGGATCGTCGCGGTCAGGTGGTCAGTCGTGGGCAAATCGAAAACGCCCTGTATCAATATGCTGATGAAATCAGCAGCAACAGTGTCGAAGTTCATATTCACCATTTGCGTAAAAAACTGGGGAAAACACTGATTCGTACCGTACACGCGGTAGGATATACCATCGACAAGGTTGGAAGCATGGCATGACTCCCGTTCGGCAAGTGTGGGGTTCGTTAAGCGGACGGCTATTGATTGTCCTGATCAGCGCCACACTGGCGATGTGGACGGCCAGCTCTGTCAGCATTTATCTGATGATCAAGCATGAGCTGCAAGAGATTTTTGATGAGTCCTTAGCCGAGACTGCCCATGCGTTACTGTCGATTCGTCTCGGTCAGCTCAATGCCCAGCATTCGCCCTATCCCGAAATTGCACAAGGTCAACACAACGAACGGATCATTTTTCAAATTTGGCGACAAGATGGTCAATTGATTTATCATTCGGTTGGCCTCGGCCAACAGCCCGTCATTGCCCAACCCAATCAGCGTCCATCCAAACATCCTTATGGTTGGATCGACCTCAATGGTCAACGCTATCGCACCTTACAAGTGGCCGATCAAGCAGGGGATTATCAAATTCATATTGCCGAACAAGACCATATCCGCCAACAGATTTTTCATGAAACAGGTTTACACCTGATTAGTATTGCCGTGTTGTTTATGCCAATTTTGGCAGGATTGATCATGATCTTGGTACGGATCAGCTTGCGGCCGTTGGTGCATGTGACCGAACAGATCCATGCACAGTCGAGCGATGCACTGCAACCGATTGCACTCACCCACGTCCCCACCGAAGTGCTACCGCTGGTTGAAGCACTCAACCATTTGCTTGAGCAAATTCGCGAGTCCTTTGAACGAGAAAAACGGTTTACCGCCAATGCGGCACATGAATTGCGCACGCCGCTTGCGGTCATTCGCCTACACACAAGTGTTGCAAGGCGCTCGTGACGCCGCCGAAGCACAAGAAGCGATTGGCGATATTCAAACCGGTGTCGATCGCTGTAGTCGTCTGATGGAACAATTATTGGTGCTGTCGCGTGTTGATCCCAACCATCCCACCCAACGCCAAGCACTTGAACGCTGCAATCTCGCTGAAATTGCCCAGCGGGTGATCACACAATATCGGTTTCGGCTACAGCAGTTGCAGCTGGTGCTACACACTGAGCTTGCGGATGCAGCGCTGTTGGGCAATCCCGACCATCTTGAAATTGTGATCCGCAACCTACTCGACAACGCTATCCGTTACCGTGGTGATAGCCAACACATGTGGATGCAGATTCAGCAAGACGCCACACACATCACCTTTCGCATGACCGATCAGGGGGTTGGTATTCCGCGAGATGAACGCAGCAAAGTATTTGACCGCTTTTATCGGCTCTCCAACGCCCCCTCGACCGGTAGCGGTCTAGGCTTATCGATTGTGTGGCAGATCATCCAGCAGCATCAGGCCAGTATCGAGATCCAAGATGGCGATCAAGGGCAGGGCTGTAGCTTTTGTATTCGCTTTCCAGCCCTCTCACCGACAGCCTACACGGCATAACCGGCGTTTTGACGATCCAATTTGCGCAATAACGCAGGCCACGCCATCGCGCCCCCCATCCCCAATGTGACTTGTGCCATTTGCGCAGACGCCATCGCCAAAATCTGATCGGGAATATGCCGTAGTGCCCCACCACCCGCTTGGGCGCGGACTTGCACCATACAGGCCGCCTCAAAAATATACATCGCCAAAAACGCTTCACCCACCGATTTGCCCACAGTCAGTAATCCGTGGTTACGTAGCATAAAAAAGTTTTTATCACCCAGATCAGCCACCAGACGTGGCTTTTCATCTTCAGATAATGCCACACCCTCATAATCATGATAGGCCAACGATGACAACACAAAATACGCTTGCTGTGATAGTGGCAGTACGCCATTTTCTTGCGCAGAAACCGCCACCCCATTCATCGAATGGGTATGCATCACACACACCGCATCCTCACGGGCAGCATGAATACAGCTATGGATGGTAAAACCGGCTGGATTAATCGGATACGGTGAATCCATCACTTTCTCACCAGCCAAGTTAATCTTGACCAAGGACGACGCGGTGATTTCCTCAAACATCATGCCATAAGGATTAATCAAAAAATGTTCGGTATTGGGGATCTTGGCAGTAATATGGGTAAAAATCAGATCATCCCAACCATATAAGGCCACCAATCGGTAGGCTGCGGCCAGATCGACACGGGTTTTCCACTCCTCTGCCGATACCAAATGTTGTACAGATTCGGTCATCATTGACTCCTTAGTATCCCCTGACAGATGGCGTGTACCTTAGCATCCTACAGATCGTCGTACCGATGTTTTTTTGTGATGCTCGCATTTTAGCCTTTGGCAAGTGGTTGACATTGCATCAATCTCAATAGGTTTATCCGTGTGATCAGCCCCAAATCCTTGAATTTTTATATAATATAAATTATATATATTATCGCAAGGAAAACGTGATCACTTTGAGATAAAAAACAATAAAAACAATATTTTATCTAGACAGCAACTCTTGCATGATCATCACCACATCTTGATGGCGATCATCGGCCTGTGCTTGCAAGTCTGCTGGTGTGACCGAGGGATATAACCGCTTAATTTTCTTAAATAGCTCCGCTTCAATGCCCTGAAACACCACTCGACGCGCTGCAACCGCTGGGGTTGTGGGTTTGACGATGGGATTGACCGCTTTGGTTTTTTCACGTTTTTGTTTAAAGCTAAAGGTAAAACCACTGATATTCCGTCCCGATTTATGCTGGGTATAGCTCACCGTAATATCAGTAAATTGATTAATCTGATCAACGGAGAAATCCAACACTCTCGATTTGAAGTGTGACATCCGCAAATGCTCATGCGGCTCCAAGCCCAGTTTGAGACGAAAGCTATCCAAATCAAAAAAAGGCGTCACGCCCACACTGCGCCACTTGATCAGCAGCTCATACAAACGAATCGCATAGGCACTGGTGAGTTTTGAGACCTGTTGCAACTCATAACTGGTGAAATTTTCTTCAAGTCGAGTGATGAGGGGAACGACATCTTGAGAAAACCGGAGAAAGACCAGACCACTTTGCGACTCATAGCCAATTTTATCGACCCAGCGCACATGGAAGGTGCGCTTTTTGCCTGTTTTGGGATTGATATCGTGATAGGTCACATAACGGTGAAACAGCGATTTGCTGGCGTTTTGCAGCGCTTCATAGGCGCTACTGCGATCTACATCAAACTGATTGATGTAGCTGCTGGCATGCACCTGTAGCAAGCTTTCTGGCTGGATGCCTTGGCCGGTTTCTCGCGCTTCGATGATCGCCAACAAGATCAGGCGCTGTTCGACCAGATCAAGGTTATAACTGGCATCGACGAGGGCATTGTCTTTGACCACCAGTTCCTTTTTTTGCATCACCCAAATCCCCCATTTTGATATAGCCACGTTATCAGATGACGTGTTTAAAACACAACTGTTGGATGACGTGGCTATTTGCAGGGAAAACGTGGCTGTATTGCGGGGAAAACGTGGCTATATTGCGGGGAAAACGTGGCTATATTGCGAGGAAAACGTGGCTATATTTCGTTTTTTCGTTTTCATTATCATGACCTTACAACGGTCTAAAAGCTCTTAAAAGCTTTAAAAGTATTAAAAGCCCAAAAGCAAAAAATTTTAATCTTAAAAAAAGAGCCAAAAAGCGCTATCATTTGAACCATACCAAACGCAAAACCCGTGTGTTGTGTAGATCGACAACGAGAGCAAATTTAGTCCAGTCGCATCAACTCTAGTGGATAGACCAGATCAGATGATTGTCACGATATGCAAGGTGGCGCATGGTTGTGTTGTTGACTGGTTTGTTTGATACACATCTCTCCACGATGGCAATATTGTATCCTCGCGTTGATATATGAACGCCTATTTTTTACATGGATAGATCACATCATGCTGAACTTGCAAATGCCTTCACCAACTAGCCTCAACCAACCAATCTGCTTGCCCAGAATCCCCAAGTCGGCTTTGGAGTGGAGGGATGAGCTGTGGTACTGGCAGGGAGATGTGTTTGATGGCTACCTGTACGATATTGTCACTCAACGCCGCGTTGAGATTTGGCGAGTTGAAGCCGGTCAAGTGATGAGCCGTTACTTTCCAGAAGAGTTTTGTACTTGCTGCCAAGTATACGAGATCGTAGACCCACCGATCATTGATATCACTGGCTTTAATATGGAGGACTATAGCGCTTTGACGGATTGGGGCACTCGTAATCACCCATACTACAAAGATGGTATGACAATTGATGGTCTTTGTCTGATCGTTGATGGTTTACCGTATACTGGAATGAGTATATACGTTGCAAACGATTTTGTTTGTAATGAAGAAATTTGGAAGGATGGTTATTCTGTTGCTAGTATAGACTGGTACTATATAACTTTTTTTAAAGTTGGAGCTATCTTTTTTGAGTATCCAAACTTAACATGCAGGATATCTTACCCATCTAAACTTGACCCAAAATCATTCATCCTCCTGTTAAAAAAAGACAGTCCTGCTAGATTAGACATAAGTTTTAATTTCAACAATGATACCCCTCATATATCAAGCCTTGAAATAATGGGAAGTTTTGATAAAAATGAATTAAAAAAACTTATTAGTCTTGATTTAGATCTCGTTTTCGATTCAATTTTATCTTTTTCTTTTGAAAAAAGAATTCGTTTTTCTGGGAATAAAATGAATGGCGCCCTAATCAAAAAAATAATATCAAAAAATCATTTTTTCGAAACCGAAAAAATAATAATTCATAACCTTGATTT
>CALFYA010000395.1 GCA_937952925.1 uncultured Moraxellaceae bacterium | reverse complement strand
GGCGATGGCGGCAGTTTAAACACGGTTCCATGCCTGTACACGCCCGCTTACCTGCTCCACAGGCAAGCCGAGCACATCGCCCACCACCGCATACATATCCACACCACAGGCGACAACCGGATCAATATTTTCAACCGTGAGGCCACCAATCACACACACAGGCACATCAAATTCAGCTTTGGCTTGGCACAGCACCAGCAACTCCACACGGCTGGCTTGCGGTTTGGTTGAAGACGGATACACCGCCCCAAATGCGACATAGCTCGCTCCTTCGTGCACGGCCTGCCGTGCCAACTCCAGTGAGCCATGACAGGTACGCCCAATGATCGCTTGTGCACCGAGCTGCTGGCGTGCTGCCAAGAGCGAGCCGTCGGATTGTCCGAGATGCACACCACAACCGAGCTGTGCCGCCAAGGCCACATCATCATTGATGATCAACGGCACCCCATAGTGCCGACAGATCGCCAAGATTTGCGCCGCTTCAGCAGGTTGGTCAGCTTTGGGGGTTTGTTTACGCCGATATTGCAACAACGCCACACCCTGCGCCAGTGCAGCGTGTAGCTTGGCTTCGAGCAGCGGCCACGGATCATCATTGGTAATCAAATACAGGCCGTGCAGTGCGCTCATCAGTAGGTTCCGATATAAAAATCTCGTTGCAACTGATCGGCATTGTCGGCGATATGCGCATAGTGGCGCAAATCGGTGACGCCAAGACGGGTCATCACGTCCTCATCAAGCCAGCATACATCAGCAAAACGCTCCGGCTGATCAATCAGCGCAAACGCTGCATCGGCCATAATTGCCGGATTACGTGAGTAAGCCAAACCCGCTTCACCAGCACTCATGCCCACTGCTGCGGTGGCGATCAACGTCGCAGGCCATAAGGTGCGCACCGTGATCCCCTGCCCTTTGGTTTCTTGATCAAAGCCAAGGCTGAGCAAGGTCATGCCATATTTGGTCGAGGTATAGGGGGCAAACGCGCCCAGCCAACCGCGATCCAAGTTGATCGGTGGGCATAGATTGAGGACATGACCGCCGCTCTTGCGCAGATGCGGCAAACACTCACGCATGGTGATCATCGGGGCGCGGGTATTGAGCGCATGCATCAAGTCGTAGTGTTTGGTGCTGGTGTGTTCAAGCGGGGTAATCCCCAAAAAACCGGCGTTATTGATCAACACATCAATGCCACCAAAATGGGCAGCCGCTTGTGCAATCGCCGCCACCAACTGGCTTTCGTCGCGTGCATCGACCGTCAGCGCCAGCGCTTTGCCACCTGCTGCTTCGATTTCAGCCGCTACACTATGAATCGTGCCAGAGAGCTTGGGATGCGGTTGATCGGTTTTGGCGGCAATCACCACATTCGCCCCTGCTTGGGCAAATTTGAGGGCAATTTCACGCCCAATACCGCGACTGCCACCGGTCATAAAAATGGTTTTGTTGTGCCATGTACTCATCGTGTCATCCTCAAGGCGTGGGGGATCTACACGCATCATGGATCTGATGCGTGGGAGATTGGATTGATCAAAAAATGGGGTTAAACGCGGTCTTGGCTTTGGTCTTTGAGACTCAAGCGTCCACGGATCACATCGGCATACATACGCCAATCAGAAGCAAAACTTTGCAGGGGATATTTGAAGGTCGCGGGTTTATTTTTTTCAAAAAAGAAATGTCCAACCCATGCACAAGCATAGCCTGCCACAATGCCTTTGATGAGCGGCTTGACCGAGCGTTTACGGATCGCTTGGGTGATGCCAATCACCCCAAAGGTGGTGCCCACAAAATGCAAGCGGCGGCACATCACGTTTTGGTGTTCGCCCAAATAAAAACGATAGAAGTCGGTGCTTGGATCGGCAGTATTTTGAAACGGGATAATTTTGGTATCAGCATTCATTGCAGGAGTCCTTGGCTGAAATGGCTGAGCTTGAGCCTAGCATGTCAATGGGGTTTGTACACTGACCCAAATGATCAGATCAGTCATTTTCGGCCTTTTTTGGAACGTCCTTGTTGCGCCGACAAAATCCCCCTGAGCCTCCTGTGTTTGCGGTAAACTGCGCGCAGTTTAAAGTGTCTATGGGGTTATCATGAGTATTGCAATGCGTCAGCAACGCTATTGGGTCACTTGCGCCGATGGCTTGGAGTCGTTGTTGCAAGACGAATTGATTGAACTTGGCGCGACCATTGATGAGCGCCTTGCAGGTCGAATTGTGATTACGGGCACTCTCGAAACCGCCTATCGCATTTGTCTGTGGTCACGGTTGGCCTCACGCGTGTTGCTGCCGATTCATACTCACCCCACCCCACGCCAAGACGTGCGTGATGTGGCTGAAGAAATCTACGAAGGCGCGTGCAACTTCGATTGGTCACTGATTTTTAGTGCGTCGAGCACCTTTGCCATCCGCCTACAAACCGAGCGCGGCATCAAGGTGAACAGCCAATTTGCCACCTTACGCGCCAAAGATGGCGTGGTCGATGCGTTTATGGACAGCCAAGGTCGCCGCCCAAGCATCGACACCAAAAACCCCGAAATCACCCTAACTGTACTGGCGGGTGTCAAAAGTCATACCTATAGCCTTGATTTGTCTGGCGATAGCTTGCACCGTCGCGGCTATCGGCATGCCATGACCGATGCGCCACTCAAAGAGAACTTGGCTGCGGCGATTTTGCGCTTAGCCGGTTGGCACACCGGTCGTTTTGGCACCCTGATTGACCCGATGTGTGGCTCCGGCACGTTTATCACCGAGGCCCTACTGATGCACACCGACCGCGCGGCCGGTCTACAGCGTCAATTTGGCTTTTTGGGTTGGTCAGGCCACGATGCCGCGCTGTGGACACGCCTCAAACAAGAAGCTCATGAGCGTCATCAGCTTGGCCTACAAAAGCCATTGCCGCGTGTATTTGCCTTTGATGCCGATTGGAATGCGCTCAAAGCCACCCGCCAAAACTTGATTGCCGCGGGGCTTGAGTCGGTGTTGCGTGAGATTCGCCTAGAAGAACGCACCCTCGCCGACTGGCCAGATTTTGCCTTGGATGGTGGTGCAGCACTCCTGATCACCAATCCACCGTATGGTGAGCGTTTGGGCGACAAAGCCAGCAACCGCGCCTTGTATCAAGGTTTGGGTTATCGGTTACAGCAGTCGTTAACGGGTCAACATGCAGCCGTAATCGCGGCGCAAGTCGAGCAAGCCGACGTACTGCCGTTTGGTGAACCCACCACCACCCGCCTGATGAATGGCAACTTGCCGATTTATATCCGTACTGGTCTGGTGTTGCCGTTGTCGGCCAAACCGAGCTTCTTGCAGACATGGCAAGCGACCAACCCCACCGTGGAAGGCGCCCAAGATCTGGTCAATCGTCTGCAAAAAAATCTGGCTAACTTCAAAAAAATTGCCCTGCGTGAAGGCGTCACCAATCTACGCCTCTACGATGCCGATCTGCCCGAATTTAATGTGGCGGTGGATTTGTATGGTGAATGGCTGCATGTGCAAGAATACGCGCCGCCCAAAACCATTGAACCCGAAAAAGCCAAAGCCCGCTTCCAGCTCGCCCTACACGCGATCCGTGCTGTGACCGGTATGAGCCGCGAACAAGTGTTTATCAAGACTCGCGCCAAGCAAAAAGGCAACGAGCAATACGAGAAAAAAGGCGACGGTGGTAAGCGTTATATCGTGCAAGAAGGCGCGGCACGCTTGTATGTCAACTTTACCGATTACCTCGATACCGGATTGTTTTTGGATCACCGCCCGATCCGCCACATCATTTATCAAGAAGCGCGTGGTAAGCATTTTCTCAATCTGTATGCGTATACCTGTACCGCAAGTGTGCAGGCTGTGCTAGGCGGTGCCGCGAGTACCACCAGTGTGGATTTGTCCAATACTTATTTGGATTGGGGCAAAAACAACTTCGCGCTCAATGGCCTGACGGTTGATCATCCCGATCAGCAGCATCAGTTTTTTGCCGGTGATGTGTTTGAATGGCTCAAAGACAGCTCAGAAAAATATGA
>CALFYA010000394.1 GCA_937952925.1 uncultured Moraxellaceae bacterium | reverse complement strand
CAGCGGCATTGTGCTCGGCAAGTGTGTGGCTAAACACATGTCCGCCATTGCCAGTAGCGACAAAATATAGTGCTTTACTGCTTGATGGATGTAGCGCTGCGTGGATGGCGGCACGACTTGGCAATGCAATCGGCGTTGGAGGTAAACCATTGATAGTGTAGGTATTGTAGGGTGTTGGCGTCAATAAATCTTTTTTGGTGATATTGCCGTTGTAACGCTCACCCATGCCATAAATCACGGTCGGATCGGTTTGTAGGCGCATGCCTATGCGTAAGCGATTGACAAATACCGCTGCGACATCAGCTCGCTCACTGCCAATCCCCGTTTCTTTTTCCACAATCGACGCCATAATCAGCACGTCATCAGCCGATTGATACGGCAGACCTTGCGCACGGCCTGCCCACTCTTCTGCCAAGATCTGGGTTTGTTTGTCGAGCAGTAGTTTTAAAATGTTTTTGTCGGTTTCACCTTGTGCAAAATAATAGGTATCTGGTGCAAACCGGCCTTCAGGGTGTGAGGTGCTTGAACCTAACTCACGCATCAGTGCTGCGCCTGACAGACCTTTTAGCGTCTGCGTGACGCCGTCGTTGCTCGCTAGTTTTTGTTGTAGCTGCGCAAAGGTGGTACCTTCAATCACGGTGATTCGCACCATCTGCGCCATCCGACCGTCGGACAGGCGTTGCATGACTTCACGAATATCCAAGCCTGCATCGAGTTGGTATACGCCAGCCTTGAGTTGCTTGTGGATAAAGGCACGCTGATACAGTTTGGCAAAAATCGGAAAACGGATTTGGTCTTTGTCGGCCAACTCACGGATCAACCCGCTATAGGTTTCACCGTCTTGAATACGCAAAATTTGCCGCTCATTGGCGATTGGTAACGGACGATACAAGGCTTGCCATACCATCAAGGCTGATAACGCAAAACAGCCTGCGATCACAATCAACAGCGCCATAATCAGACGTTTTTTGGGGGGTGCAGCTTTACGACGCTTTGGGGAAGACGGCTGTGCCATGATGCTCCATCAAGACCCGATTACGGGGCGCATAGCATAGCATGGAGCTGTTGGACTCGCGCGGTACAAAGTGGGCGTTGATTGAGCGTCGCCACCGGTACGATGCCCGTCAGTGCATTACAAAACAATACACTCTCAATTTGATCCACATCGGCGATCTGAACATCCACCAACTGACAGTTGATACCTTGTTGCTTCATTCGCTGCAAGATCTCCGCCCGCATCACCCCTGCAATACCTGCGCGCACCAAACTTGGCGTTTGCCAACCGCCCTGCGCATAAAAAAAGCAGTTGCTTTGCACGCCTTCGACCAGATGTCCGGTCAGATCTGCCACCAATGCTTCAGGCCACGGTGTATGGGCTAAGGCTTGGCGGAGCAATACTTGCTCTAAGCGGTTGAGAGTTTTGAGGCCAACCAGCTGTGGCATCGTGAGGCCAAGCTGTAAATCGAGTACGCCACTGTCAATCGATGCGGCATACGGCAATACAGACAGGTCATTCATCTGTGGATTGGGGAAAAGTTGCACATATACGTGTGCGGGTTGATCGGGTGGCAGATAACCACGTTGTCCTTGCCCACGACTGATGATGATTTTTAGCGTACCCTGTCCAATCTGTTGCGCAGCGTGTTGAATTTGCTGCTCAATCTCATCAAGCTCAAACTGCAAGCCCAAGCGCTGCTGGCATTCGCGTAGTCGATGCAGATGATGCGACCACAAACACGCTTGGCCTGCCACCACACGGATGGTGCTAAAACAACCATCCCCATACAAAAATGCCCGATCATTGAGGGCAACCGTTTCTACGATTTGCCCATCTTTGACAGTGATCATCGGCACGCTCCACTACAAATCTCAGCAAAGATGATGCCACATCAGCGCGACGTCGGCTCATCTTGATACGGCGTCGCGGTCATTGCACCGGTCAATGGATTACGGGTCAGGCGGCTATCTTGCTGGACTTTACCCGCACCGAGCACAATCACGCGCTGCGCGGTTGCAATGGTTTCGGGGCGATGCGCCACAATAATCCGTGTGATATTGAGGCTATTGATCGCCGCATTGACCTGATGCTCCCGCTCCACATCCAAATGGCTGGTCGCTTCATCCAAAAATAAAATCGTGGGCTGTTTGTACAATGCGCGTGCCAACAAAATCCGTTGTTTTTGCCCACCCGACAACACCGTGCCCATATCGCCGACCAAGGTATGCATCCGCATCGGCATCCGCTGAATGTCATCAGCAATCGCAGCCAATTTCGCCACCTGCTCGACCCGTGCTTGCTCTGCTTTGGGATCAAAAAAGCTGATGTTGTCCATCAATGATCCTGCAAACAACACATCATCTTGCATGACTGTCCCGACCATTTGCCGCAGCCGCTCAAGCCCCAAGGCCGCAAGGGGAATACCGCCCACCTCAATCTCGCCTTCAGTCGGCTCGAGCACACCGAGCAAAATATTGATCAATGTCGATTTGCCACAGCCCGATGGCCCGACAAACGCCACCGACTGCCCTGCTGGAATATGAAAGCTCAGACCATCAAGCACCCACGGCTCTTGCTCACCATAACGAAAGCGCAGATTGCGCACGGTGATACTGGGCTGAATCTGCACATCGGGATCAAATACCGTCGCTTGATGCAGCTGCTCTGGCTTGGTCAGCACAATATCCGACAGTCGCTCAGACTGAATGCGCAGCATCTTGAGTTCAAAATATTTATCAATTAAACCGCCAACCCGCGAGCCAAACATGCCTTTGTAGGATAAAAAGGCCATCAACACGCCTGCGGTAAAATCACCTTCGATCACCATCCGTGCACCGAGCCAGATGATCACAATATTTTCCACACCAAATAAGATGTTATTGACCACCCGATACCAAATGCTCAAGGTTTGGGTACGCAGATCGGCATTGATTTGATCAACCATCAAGGCCAGCCACGCCGCACGGCGCTCCTCTTGTCGACCAAACAACTTGATGGCGCGTGCACCTCGCATACTTTCCAAAAAATGACTGCTTTGTTTGGCCGCATGGATGATGGATTCTTCGGTTGCCAGCCGCAATGGTCGATACCACACCCAACGAATCAGCCCATACAGCAGCATGGCAATCACCGACACCCATGCCAGTGACGGTGCATACAAATACATCATAAACAACACCAAGATGGTCATGATGCCATCAAGGATTGCTTCTAAAAATGTAGCGGTTAGGGTGTGTTGGATCTGATCAATTGAGCCAAAGCGCGAGACAATATCGCCCAAGTGACGCTTTTGAAAATACTCGACCGGCAAATGGATCAAATGGCTAAACACATTGGCACGCCACTGTACACTCAGCGTGGTGCCCATATACAAAATAAACCAACTCCGCAAGGTGGACACCGTGACTTGCAGCAGCATTAGCAGACCAAAGCCAATCGCCAGCAGCGTCAACAAATCCACATCATGCGCCGGAATCACATTATCGAGCACCCATTGCATGAACAACGGACTGGTCAACGCAAACACTTCGAGCACCAAGGCCAGCAAGATGATTTGCAGCATGGCGGTTTTGAGACCCGTCACATGCCCCATCAACTGGCGCAAGCTGATGTGTTGAATTTGTCGATCCGTTTCAAACTCTGGCGCAGGCCATAGCTCAAGTGCCACGCCGGTAAAACCACGCCCGATTTCTTCAGTACTCAGATGACGCTCACCAAAAGCTGGATCATGGACGATATAACGCTGTCCTTTGATCGCTTTGAGCACGACAAAGTGATTGAAATCCCAGTGTAAAATGCATGGCAGCTTGAGATTTGCCACATCGGCCAATTCGAGCTTGACGGGGCGAGTCGCCAGTTTGAGCTGATGCGCCACATGGATCAAATGGGACAGCCGCGCCCCTTGCATCGAAATGGGGAAACGACGACGCAAGGTCGGCAAATCACTGCGATAGCCATAGTAGTGCGCCACCATGCCCACACAGGCCAAGCCACACTCGACTGCTTCAGTCTGTAGCCAAATGGGAAGTTTGCTGCGGTTGCCAAAGCTCAATTGATCAATCAATGATACTGTCATGTCTGCAAGCAACCTTTAGAAATGACCGGATACGGTATACAGCGGTTCGAGTACCCATTCGTACAACCGGCGGGTGTCTTGTAAAATATCCGCATCGAGCAGCATGCCTGCTTGCAGGGATTGCTGTTTGCCATAAGCCACCACATATTGTTGTTGTAATCTGACTTCCACACGATACACAGGCTCAGCAGCGGCGAGCACCTCTGGACTGAGCGAGACTCCATTGGCAATCAATTCGTTGGGCATTAGGGCAGTGCGTGAAACGGCGGTGACTTCACCCCGCCCCAAGCCAAATTTTTGATAGGGATAGGCTTGATAACGCATCCGTACCGCTTGCCCCACTTGGATAAACCCTGCTGCTCGGCTCGGCACATACAACTGTGCTTGCAGCTGGCTATTGATCGGCACAATACTGAGCAAAGGTCGATTGGGATCGGCCACTTGACCGGCGTCAATCAAGACAGCCGCCACCGTGCCATCTTCGGGGGCGCGAATCAATAACTCACGGCGTGCTTCACTTTCGGTCAGCTCTTGCGATAACTCAGTGACGCCACGCTTGAGTGAGCCAAGTGATGCCTGTTGCCGATTGGGCAAATTGGCCAACTCAGTCCGCGCTTGCACCAGTGCCGACTGGGTTTGCGCCACATCTCGCTCAAGGGTTTGTAGCCGACTACGTTGATCGAATAAATCCGCTTGCTGTTGTTGGAGTTGCTCTTGTGATACAAAGCCTTGTTGACCGAGTTGTTGATAACGGGTCACTGCCTGATTCGACAATGCCACCCGCTGGCGCTGCTCGACAATCAAACTTTGTAGCTGCAACAAATCTTGCTGTAAACCATCGACTTTGGTTTGTTGTAGTCGCCGTTCATCTTGATGCGCTTGCTGGGTTTTTTGAATTTCTGACGCTAGCAAGCCTTGGCGATCACGCACCCGTTGACTAATCTGTGCTTGGATATTGCCACCGTCGCCTGCGGTACGCTCACTTGAAATCCCATACAGTACATCGCCTTGTTTGACGACTTGGCCTTCTTGTACATAGCGGCGAGTCACCACCCCATTTTGCATGGGATATACACGCACCAAGCCTTGCACGGGCATCAATTGCCCCATGACCGGCGTCCGTTTGGTATACGTGCCAAAATAAAACAACGCCACGACCAGCAGACCTGCCACCACCGCCAGTGCCGTCCACACCCGAAAAGAAGGCGGGCGAATCAACACCACACGCCCATGCTCGTTGTGCTTTTGCGACGCTAAGGCTTGCTGGCGAAACAAGTTTTGCTGTGGTGGTGTTGGTTGCTCAGAGTTTTGCATAGCACCATCGTTTTTTTAGGCCGACCTTCCGAAGACTGCACTGTAACATCAGTGGTTGATGGGATATCTGTCGTGATCAAAACAAATTGACCTGCAATCAGCAGGTCAAAATTCGCCGAGTGGCTGCATGAACAACACAGCCAAACCTCAGATTACATCTCTTCTGAGGAACCACCACCGTTGCCGTTGTCGCCGCCACAGCTTGGTTTTGGCTCACAACGTGGCTTAGGCTCACAACGATTGCGATGATGGCTACGGCTACCACCACAATCATTTTGCTTAGGCTGGCAGCTATAATCTTGTTTAGGTTGGCACTCGTCATACTTTGGCTGTGGTGCACACGTATTCCATGAGAAACAGCCGAAGAAGAAACCACCGGAGACTGCGTCGATTTCGTCGGCGCTCAATTCTTTGATCGAAGTGTTCATTTTTCAGGACCCTGAACATGCGATTGTTGCTTTTGCTACGCCTCGCGCAGCACCATGTTGGTGTCCCTACCGCAAGTCAACAGACTTGATAAAAGCTTATTAAGTACACGCCACCCCGACGATTCGCTTAACAAGGACGCAGGATACTTTGCATACAAAACATCTGCTTCAAGCACAATGTAGTTTTATTACTTCTGCTTGTCAATTCGCTCTATGGTTTGAACCTTTGTGTCATTTGCCTCACCCATAACGCGCAAGATTTGATCTAAATCTTGTCAAGCGGGTTTAGTCTAGCCACCCCGCCATTGAGACTACCCAGCTGACCTTTAATCTTTTTTTAGCCCAATTACTGCTCAATAATTCTTATATACTTTTTTATGCTAAACAAATCTAAATTTAGCATTTTATTTCATAAATCGTTTTACGTTAGGCTTAAGCAGAATTTTTGCAGAGTTGATCCTCATGAACTTCCAGCAACTTCGGATCATTCGTGAAACGATCCGCCAAGATTTTAACTTAACCCTTGCCTCAGAAGCCTTACACACCTCTCAATCAGGGGTGAGTAAACATATTCGTGACCTCGAAGATGAACTTGGTGTGCAGTTGTTTATCCGTAAAGGTAAACGGCTGCTGGGGTTAACAGATGCGGGCGGCGCACTGGCTGCAATTGTGGAGCGGATGCTGCTTGATGCACAAAACCTACGGCAGCTGGCGGCGGATTTTAATCAGGTGGATGAAGGTGAGCTCACCATCGCCACTACGCATACTCAAGCGCGTTATGTGTTGCCACAGATTGTGGCACGCTTCAAACAAGACTTCCCCAAAGTGCATTTGATTTTGCAACAAGCCAGCCCCACCGAAATTGTCGAGATGCTGCTCAAAGGCGAGGCGGATATTGGGATTGCCACTGAGTCGCTGACCACTGAAGAGGAGCTGTGCAGTATCCCCTACTATCAATGGCAACACAGTGTGATTGTGCCGCAAGATCATCCGTTGGCACGGCAGACCAGTATCACCCTTGATGAACTTGCCAAATGGCCGATCATTACCTATCACGGCGGGTTTACGGGACGCTCCAAGATTGATGAGACCTTTAAAAAGGCCGGACTACAACCTGATATTGTGTTGTCTGCTCTCGATGCTGATGTGATCAAGACTTATGTCGAATTGGGGATTGGTGTGGGCATTATTGCGTCGATTGCCTTTGATCCGATCAAAGACCGCCGTTTGTGTCAGCTTGAAGTCGATTTGTTTGGGCAAAATACCACATGG
>CALFYA010000393.1 GCA_937952925.1 uncultured Moraxellaceae bacterium | reverse complement strand
CACACTCATTTTTTCAAGCCCTTTCATGTGCTTGCAGCCTAAGTTGGCGCGTATGGGGTGATACCCTCAAACAGCAAGTGGGCATCGCGCTTTATGAAAAAGTCGAAAATATTCGTCAGCTGGGTAAGCAAGTGCGCGATGGTGATCAACACGCCCAACAGCAGCTCGACGCCTTGCTATCGACGCTCGATGATCAAGATTTTTTACCGGTAGCCCGTGCGTTTACCCAATTTCTCAATCTTGCCAATATTGCCGAACAGCATCATCAGGTACGCCGTGCTGCCCATCAACAGCTCCCCAAACAAGATCAACTCAATACCTTATTGCCCAAACTCGCAGGGCAATACACTGCGCATCAAATTTTCTCGGCCATCGAACATTTATCGATTGAGTTGGTGTTGACTGCGCATCCCACCGAGATTAGTCGGCGGACATTAATTCAAAAATACGACGAAATTGCCGAAGTGCTTGATGCGCTTGATCACACCAGCAGCAGCTTTGGTCGTGAAGAGCGGCTGCGTCAACTCAAGCGGGTGATTTTGTCGGCATGGCATACCGATGTGATCCGCCATCACAAACCCACCCCTGTCGATGAAGCCAAATGGGGGTTTACTGCTATTGAGCAAACTTTATGGTATGCGATTCCACAGTTTTTGCGGCGGCTTGATGAAGTGGTATTTGCCCAAACGCAGCGCCATTTGCCCCTCACCCATGCGCCGATCCGGTTTGCCTCATGGATGGGCGGTGATCGTGACGGCAACCCGAATGTCACCCATCAGGTCACTCAAGAAGTGCTGTGGTTGTCGCGTTGGCAAGCAGCGGATTTGTATTGGCGCGACGTCGATGCACTGCGTTGGCAATTGTCGATGGAGCAGTGTAGCCCTGCCTTACGGGCGCTGGTGGGTGAGCAGAGCCGTGAGCCGTATCGTGATTTGCTGCGCGATGTCCGTGATCGACTTGACAACACCCGACGCTGGGCAGAAGCCCAAATCAAAGGCTTGCCGTGTGACGATGCCCCGATTTATTGGCACACCCATGAGTTGATGCAGCCGTTGCAATGCTGCTATGACTCGCTGGTCGAGTGCAATATGGCTGAAATTGCTCAAGGCGAGCTGACCGACTTGATTCGGCGCGTGGCCTGCTTTGGTGTGGTGTTGCTCAAGCTCGATATCCGTCAAGAATCGGGGCGACATGCGCGAGTGGTGAGCGCCATCACCGAATATTTGGGACTAGGGCGTTATCTAGACTGGGATGAACAGCGCCGCCAAGTCTTTTTATTACAAGAATTACAAAACCCCAGACCATTGTTGCCGCGTCAGCCTCAGTTGGATGCCACGCATCCACTCGCGGATTTAGAGATTCAAGAAACCCTGCAAACCTTTGCAGTGCTCGCTGCGCAACCCGCCGAAGCCTTGGGTGCGTATATCATTTCGATGGCTGAGCAACCCAGTGATGTGCTGGCGGTGATGCTATTACAAAAAGGTGAGCCACTGCGCGTCGTACCGTTATTTGAAACCCTCAAAGATTTGGAAAATGCTGCGCCCTGCCTCGAACAATTGCTGAATGTCGATTGGTATCGGCAGCAAATTGCCGGCAAACAAGAGGTGATGATTGGCTATTCAGACTCCGCCAAAGATGCGGGATTTTTGGCCGCCAATTGGGCGCAATATCGCGCCCAAGAAGCACTGACTGAGGTGGCGAGCCGTTATGAGATCAAGTTGACCTTGTTTCATGGTCGTGGTGGTTCGGTCAGTCGCGGTGGCGCGCCCACCCATCAAGCCTTGTTGTCGCAGCCACCACGCTCGGTTAATGGTGCGATTCGGGTGACTGAGCAAGGCGAGATGATTCGCTTTAAGTTTGGTTTGCTGGGTATTGCGCTTCAACATTTGGAGCTATACACCACCGCCACCCTAGAAGCCACGCTACTACCACCGCCTGCGCCACATGCCGACTGGCGACAATTGATGGATGAGATGACTCAAGTATCGCTTGGGGTGTACCGAGAAACCGTGCGGCATGATCAGCGCTTTATTCGTTATTTGCGCACCGTGACGCCAGAGCTAGAACTACAAATGCTGCCACTTGGCTCGCGTCCAGCACGGCGCAATGTCAGCGGTGGGATTGAGTCGCTACGTGCGATTCCTTGGGTGTTTGCATGGACACAAATCCGCCTGATGCTGCCCGCTTGGCTGGGCACAGGCCGTGCGCTCAATCATGCCATGCAGCAAGGCCAGATCGACACCTTACGCCAGATGCTCAAAGAATGGCCGTATTTCCAGACCTTAATTGACATGCTTGAAATGGTGCTCGCCAAAGCTGACCCAGCGATTGCCGCGTACTATGAGCACCGCCTGACCGATGATCCTGAACTGATGGCGCTAGGCGAAACCCTGCGGCGGCGTTTGGCACATACCGTCGAGATTGTCCTGACCCTCAATCAACAAGCGCATTTGCTGCGTAGTAATCCTGAGCTGCGCCAGTCGATGAGTGTGCGCACACCGTATGTATTACCGCTGCACATGCTGCAAGCCGAATTGATGCGGCGGCGGCGCTTGCTGCAAGCCTCACCCAATCAATATGATCATCCGCTGATGGTGACCATTGCAGGGATTGCGGCAGGCTTACGCAATACGGGTTAAATTGGGGTGGGCGTGGCGGCTGTACCCACCGCCACAGACCCTAGAGATGTAAATATGCACGGAGTGCCGCATCGACCAATTCAGTTTCGGTGACACGGCGACCTTCGGTGGTGGAGCGTTCAAAGGCTTCGCGTTTGAGCGCTTGCACCAACTCAGGTGACAAATTGAAAATCTTGGTCAGTTTGGGTTGACCTGCGCGTGAGGGCGTGGGTGTAGCGATGCGAGGGTTGCTGACCTCAGCCGCGCCATCCAAAAAGGCACTGGGATCTTTGGGTGC
>CALFYA010000392.1 GCA_937952925.1 uncultured Moraxellaceae bacterium | reverse complement strand
CGTCTATGTTTGTTTGGCGCACACGATGTGTGGTTTGTGGTGGCGTTGCCAGTCTATCTCAGCACAGTGTTGGGTTGGGATTTTTGGCAGGTTGGCAGCTTTTTGGCTGCATGGGTGGTCGGTTATGGCATCGTCCAATCATTTGCGCCAATGATCACTGGTAAGGCAAATGGTCGTTTACCCGATGGCAAAGCCGCGTTTGTGTGGGCTGCCGCCTTGACGGCGATTCCGGCGGGGATTGCGTTGGGCTTAGATGCTGCACCGCAACTGGTGTTGCTCGGTGGTCTCATGGTGTTTGGCGCGGTGTTTGCGGTCAACTCATCGTTGCATAGCTACTTGATTGTGTCGTATGCCAAATCTGATGGTGTCTCTTTGGATGTTGGGTTTTATTACATGTCCAACGCGATGGGGCGCTTGTTGGGCACACTCTTATCAGGCTGGGTGTTTACCCAGTATGGTTTGATCGCTTGTTTGTGGGTGTCGAGTTTATTTGTATTGCTTGCCACCATCATTTCAACCCAACTGCCGCGTATGCCATCTCAGATGGATCCTTTACGCATCAAGTCTTCATAATTTGATACGACAATCACATATTCAGCCAAAGCCTTCGTCAGAAGGCTTTTTGATGGCTGATTTGGCATCGTCATGCCCATGATCGCTGTTGACAGATTCTTTTTTGGAACTTAATGTAAAGCACAAGCACCGTCAAGGAATACTCCGTCCAATATTGTGATGGATCAGCGGTGGTTTTTCTTATCAAGTTCCTTTTTGGAATTTATCAGAGATGCGCATGGCCTGCCCCTCCTGAATACCACTGCTGCTGTCCAACAGGATCACCCCATGAACCCCAAAGATTTTACCGGTCTACAAATCATGCAAGCCTTTGCCCAAGGTTTGCTCCCGATGCCTGCAATTGCCAAAACCATGCCGATGAGCTGTGAGTTGGTCGAAGCTGGTCGAGTGGTGTTTACCGCCACCGCCAATCAAACCCACACCAATCCGCTCGGTGGCGTGCATGGTGGCTTTGCGGCAACGGTACTCGATTCGGTGACTGGCTGTGCGACCCATACTGTGCTGGCAGCCGGTGAAGGCTATGGCACGATTGAACTAAGCATCAAGATGTGTCGTCCGCTGCCGTTTGATCAGCCGCTACGCGCCGAAGGCCGTGTGATCAACAAAAGCAAATCACTGGTGATCTCCGAAGGGGATATCCGCGATGATGCGGGTAATTTGTATGCACATGCGACTGCCACATGCATGATTTTGCGTTGAAGTTCTGTGACTGATTCGCCATGCTGTCAACCATATAAACTTTGAATGCAGGTTAGCTTGATGAGTACGATTCAACACATTGCAGGCTTAGACGTCCATCTTGATGGGCAAGGTGAGCAGCTATTGCTGATGGTGCATGGCTGGCCGGATACCCATGCGATTTGGGATGCACAAATCCCTGCCTTTGCCCCACACTATCGCTGTGCACGCTTTACCCTACCCAACTATGCCACCCGTGGATCACATCAAGAATATAGTGTGGATGCGATTGCCGAACTCATCAACCAAGTGGTGGATGCCTTGTCGCCCAATCGCCCGATTGTGCTGATGATCCACGATTGGGGCTGTGCGTTTGGCTATCAGTTTTATCGCCATTATCCATACAAAGTGGCGCAGATGGTCAGCCTTGATATTGGCGATGCGATGTCACGCGCGCACCTCAAAGAACTCAAAGCCTATCAACTGGCGATGATTGCCACCTATCAACTGAGCCTCGCGACGTCATGGCTACTGCCCGAAGCGATTGGTACAGGTGTGGCACAAGGTTTTGCCAAAGTGCTCCAACACCACAATCCGCGTCAGGTGCATCGCGGCATGAGCTATCCGTATTTTGTGGCGTGGTTTAAGGCGATCAGTCAACCGCTCAAACCGTTTAGCGAAGTCCCTGCTTGCCCCATGTTGTTTATGTATGCCAAACGCAAACCCTTGATGTTTCAATCCAAACATTGGCTGAACCAAGTTTCTGCTCAACGCGGCAATCAAGTGCTAGGCATGAATACGGGGCATTGGATCATGCGTGATGCGCCACAGGAATTTAACCAAACCGTGACAGCATGGCTGAACGCCACTCGCCCCACCGCAATTGCTCAGCAAGGTGAATAACATGAGCCAGATCATTTTACATCAATTTGAAATTTCGCCTTTTTGTCAAAAAGTTGCCAAAGCATTGCAACACAAAGGCTTGAGCTATCAAAC
>CALFYA010000391.1 GCA_937952925.1 uncultured Moraxellaceae bacterium | reverse complement strand
AACCCGCCAGCGCAGCTTTTGCTTTTTCAGCCAAAGCAGCAAATGCAACCGCATCGTGCATGGCGATATCGGCCAAGACGCGACGGTCGAGGGCGATTTGAGCTTTTTTCAAGCCATTGATCATGCGGCTGTATGACAAGCCGTTGATGCGTGCACCCGCGTTGATACGTGCAATCCACAGGGCGCGGAATTGACGTTTTTTCTGGCGACGGTCACGGTAAGCGTATTGACCGGCTTTCATGACCGCTTGTACGGCTACGCGATACACGCGTGAACGCGCGCCATAGTAACCTTTTGCACGAGCGAGAACTTTTTTGTGCTTACGGTGTGCAACCACACCACGTTTTACGCGAGCCATTTAGTCACTCCTTACAGGTATGGGCACATACGGCGAACGGATGCCACGTCACTGACGTGAACCATGACACAGCCGCGCAGCTGGCGAATACGTTTGGGGGACTTCTTGGTCAGAATGTGACGTTTGAAGGCTTGTTTGCGCTTAAAGCCGTTGGCGGTTTTTTTGAACCGTTTCGCAGCACCACGCTTAGTCTTTAATTTGACTTTCATGATGACCTCTTTAGGCACCCGTTCGGCAACATATACCCCATTGCATATGGCCTGCGGGTAAGGGGCGCTCATTGTAGGGGATTTCGTGGGTTAAAAAAAGCGCTTTGCGGCTTATTCCGGCAGGATTCCCACAAATTTTGCGCCATTCATCGTCTGCACCCCACCCTGCCCACGCGTACATTCGTATTGGGCAATCGAGCACGACACCGCCACGTTCAGGCACGCCGCCGCACCAAACTGTGGGATAAACACGCTATGGTCACACCGCGCTAGAAACTCCGGTGCAATGCCGAAGGCTTCATGCCCGACAATCAGCGCCGCACGCGATGGAAAATCAAAGGCATGTAAGGGCTTAGCCTGTGCGTCAATTTCAATCGCAACGGTCTGATAGTCATGCTGGGCTGCCCATACAAAAAACGCGTCGTCATCGGGCAAGAAGATCAGCTCACACTGCGCTTCGAGCTTGCGGGAAAACGACTGGCTGCCTTTGCGAAATTCCCAAGGCTTGTCATCACCAATAAACACCACTTGCGCACCACCAAACGCCACATGCGAACGCACGATCATGCCGACGTTGGTGGGGCTTTTGAGGCGGCTCAGTACTGTACAAAACATTGATCTCTCCAAATAAAAAAGCCCCGCAACAAGCGAGGCTTTTTTGAAATTTGCTTACTTTTTCTTTTTCGGGCCAATCAACATGCCCATTTGGCGGCCTTCAAGCTTCGGCGATTGCTCAATCACGCCCATGTCCGCGACATCGACTTCGATTTTTTGCAATTGCTTCATGCCCAGCTCTTGGTGCGCCATTTCACGACCACGGAAGCGCAGGGTGATTTTGACCTTGTCACCTTCTTCCAAGAAACGCTGAATGGCGCGCAACTTGACTTGGTAATCAGCCTCTTCAGTGCCTGGACGCAACTTGATCTCTTTGACCTGTACCTGATGCTGCTTTTTCTTGGCTTCTTTGGCTTTTTGCTTGATATCAAACAAATGCTTATTGTAGTCCATGATTTTACAGACCGGCGGTTCGGCGTTGGCAACGATCTCGACGAGATCAAGCTCCACCGCTTCCGCAGCTGCAAGCGCATCACGCAGGGCTACGATCCCTTTTTGTTCTCCGTTCTCGTCGACGAGACGGACTTCGCGGGCGCGAATTTCGCCATTAATGGCGGGACGATTGGTTTTCGCAACCTGCGGTTTGTTACGGTCAGCTGGTTTAATCGCTCTTACTCCACTATATGCCGGCCGCGTTCGGCCACGGCGGATTGAACGAGGTCAATAAATGCATCCATCGACATCGTCCCCAAATTTTTACCCCCACGCGTCCGCACATTGACAGTACCTTCGGCAACCTCACGATCACCGAGCACCAACATGTATGGAATACGTTCCAGAGTACGTTCGCGAATCTTAAAACCGATTTTTTCGTTTCTCAAGTCGCTCATCACACGCAAGCCCTTTTGATTGAGGGTTTTGGTGATTTCCCGACAGGCATCAGCCTGATTGTCGGTAATATTCATCACGCACGCTTGTACTGGTGCAAGCCACGGCGGCATCAGACCCGCGTAGTTTTCGATCAGGATACCAATAAAACGCTCAAAACTGCCCAAAATCGCACGGTGCAACATGACCGGACGGTCGCGGCTGTTGTCTTCGCTGACATAAGACGCGTCTAAGCGCTCAGGCAAGTTGAAGTCGAGCTGAATGGTGCCACACTGCCAAATCCGACCCAAACAGTCTTTGAGCGAAAATTCAATTTTGGGGCCATAAAACGCGCCTTCACCGGGTTGCAAATCCCACGCAAGGCCAGCAGCGTCCAACGCATCCGCCAAGGCTTTTTCCGCCATATCCCACAGATGATCTTCACCCACGCGCTTTTCGGGGCGGGTGGAGAGTTTCATTTGGACTTCGGTAAAACCAAAGTCGCGGTACACATCCAAGGTCAGCTTGATAAAGTCAGCAGCTTCGCTACCGATCTGCGATTGGGTACAGAAAATATGCGCGTCGTCTTGCACAAAGCCACGCACCCGCATCAAGCCATGCAGCGAACCCGATGGCTCGTTGCGGTGACAGGAGCCAAACTCGGCCAAACGCAGCGGCAAATCACGGTAGGACTTGAGACCTTGATTAAACACTTGCACGTGACATGGACAGTTCATCGGCTTGATGGCGTAATCCCGATGCTCACTGTGGGTGGTGAACATGTTTTGTGCGTAGTTGTCCCAATGGCCTGATTTTTCCCACAAAATACGGTCAACCACTTGTGGGGTTTTGATCTCAAGGTAGCCGTTGTCACGCTGCACTTGACGCATGTATTGCTCAAGCACTTGATAAATCGTCCAGCCGTTGGGGTGCCAAAACACCATGCCGGGGGCTTCTTCTTGCATGTGGAACAAGTCGAGCGCTTTACCAATTTTGCGGTGATCGCGTTTTTCAGCTTCTTCAATCCGTTGGATATAGGCATCGAGTTGTTTTTTGTCTGCCCACGCAGTGCCATAAATCCGCTGCAATTGCTCGTTTTTGGCGTCGCCGCGCCAGTACGCGCCCGACAGCTTGGTCAGTTTAAAGGCTTTCAAAAACCGTGTGTTGGGCACGTGCGGGCCACGGCACATGTCCACATATTCTTCGTGGTAATACAAGCCCATCGCGGTTTCGTTGGGCATGTCTTCAACCAAACGCAGCTTGTAATCTTCGCCACGAGCGCTAAATACGTCGATCACCTCAGCACGCGGGGTCATTTTTTTGATGACATCGTATTCGGTGGCAATCAGGTCTTTCATCCGCGCTTCAATCGCGGCGACATCGTCCATGGTGAACGGTTTTGGACTATAAATATCGTAGTAAAAGCCTTCGTCGATGACGGGACCAATCACCATTTTGACTTCGGGGAACAATTGCTTGACCGCATGACCGATCAAGTGCGCGCAGGAGTGGCGGATAATCTCCAGCCCTTCTTCGTCTTTGGGGGTGATGATCTGCAAGGTGGCGTCTTCGCTGATCAGGTCACAGGCATCGCGCAGCACACCATTGACACGACCTGCAAGGGTCACTTTGGCAAGGCCAGCCCCAATGCTTTTGGCGACATCGAGCACCGATACCGCATGGTCAAATACTTTTTGATCGCCCGAAGGCAAGGTAATGATTGGCATAATCACAGATCCTTAAGGAGTGATGACCTCTACCAAAGGTCATATCACCGCGAGATGAGTACAAACAAAAAAATTCGCTTGCAGCATAATCTTGGGCGCTATGCACTACTCTGCACAGACGCCTGAAGGTCGGACACTTTAGCAGCAAAGCGATAAGCTGTCATGCACGACCTTGATCTAAATGATCAAGCCACCGCAATTGGCGATTTTTGGCTTATGCTTGGACAAAATAATCACACGCTTGGATGCTAGACCATGACTCATCCCTATGATGACCTGCCGCGTACCCCTGCCAATTATGTGGCGCTTTCACCCTTGAGCTTTTTAAGACGAAGTGCTGCTGTTTATCCACAGCGCACCGCCATCATTCATGGCAATCAGAAGATCAGCTGGGGGCAGATGCTCACGCGCTGTCAGCAAGCCGCCTCACAACTACAGGCGATGGGGATTGGCAAAAACGATACCGTGTCGGTGTTGCTGCCCAATGTGCCTGCGATGATTGAGGCACATTTTTTTGTACCAATGCTTGGTGCAGTGCTCAACACCCTCAACACCCGTTTGGACGCCAAAACCTTGGCGTTTATGTTGGCGCATGCCGACAGCAAAGTGCTATTGGTCGATCCTGAGTTTGCCGATTTGGCGCGGCAAGTGCTCGCGGCGCTTGATCGTGACATCGTAGTGATCGATGTCGCCGATGCACAATATCAAGGCGATGCACAGCCGGTCGGCACACTGCAATACGAAGCATGGCTGGCACAGGGCCATGCCGATTTTGCGTGGTCATTGCCCCACGATGAATGGGATGCGATCAGCCTCAACTATACGTCTGGTACCACAGGTAATCCCAAGGGCGTGGTGTATCACCACCGTGGTGCGTACCTGAACGCTACTAGCAACTTACTGGCGTGGGGCATGCCACCGCACTCGACCTATTTGTGGACGCTGCCGCTGTTTCATTGCAATGGCTGGTGTTTTCCGTGGAGTTTGGCGGCGAATGCTGGCACCAGTATTTGCTTACGCAAAGTGGATCCGATCCAGATTTTTGGATTAATTGCACAGCATCAGGTGGGATTTTTCTGCGGTGCGCCGATTGTGCACGCCATGCTGATCAACACCCCTGAAGATCAGCGCCCCGTCATCTCGCATCGGGTTGAAGCGATGATTGCCGGAGCCGCGCCACCCGCAGCGATTATTGAAGGCATGTCGAAGCTTGGCTTTGGCATCACCCATACCTATGGTCTGACCGAAACTTATGGCCCCTCGGCACAGTGTGCCAAACAAGACGACTGGGCGCAGCTCGATATTGGCGGGCAAGCCGAGCGCAACAGCCGCCAAGGTGTGCCCTACCCCATGCAAGAAGCCATGCAAGTGCTAGATCCCGACACGTTGCAACCGGTTCCTGCTGATGGCGAAACCATGGGTGAGATTATGTTTCGCGGCAACTTGGTGATGAAAGGCTATTTGAAAAACCCTCAAGCCACCGCCGATGCATTTGCAGGGGGTTGGTTTCATTCGGGTGATTTGGCGGTTTGCCATCCCGACGGCTACGCCAAAATCAAAGACCGCGCCAAAGACATTATTATTTCTGGTGGGGAAAATATTTCGTCACTCGAAGTGGAAGAAGCCTTGTATCGCCATCCTGCGGTGATGGCTGCTGCGGTGGTGGCACAAGCCGATGAGCGTTGGGGCGAAGTGCCGTGTGCCTTTGTTGAACTCAAACCCAACAGCACCCTGTCGGCTGAGGAGATCTTGGCACATTGCCGCGAGCATTTGGCGCGCTTTAAAGTGCCCAAAGCGGTGGTATTTGGCGAAATCCCCAAAACCTCGACCGGCAAGTTGCAAAAATTTGTGCTGCGTGAACGGCTAAAAGCCCATTAAGTCCAAAGCAGATCCACTGCGTCATGCTCCCCTTTTGGTGGGGGGCATCACATCATGATCATCACTCTTGACCACGTCGATGTGGTCAAATACCACTCATCTGAATGAGAACAAGATCACTTGACGTTTGAGAACAATTATCAATAATATTACTTATCCCATTCATGCACTGTGATTCGTCCATGTACATCTGTGTTTGTCGTGCGGTAACTGATCGTCAAATCCGTGAAAGCGTCGAGAATGGCGCGGAAAGCTTTCGTGAAGTTCGGGATGAACTTGATATTGGCACCTGTTGCGGTCGCTGTGTCCCCGATGCACGCGCATTGATTGATGAAACTTTGGCTAAGATTGCCAGTCAGATTTCGGTTGCAGCCTAATACTGCAGCACTCCATTTTAGGTGTCGTTTCACCTCCACAAACCTGTGATCATCCCTTTCAGATCGCAGGTTTTTTTTATGGCGTTTGATCTGATTGTTATTTTCATTTGCGGTTCCAAAAATCACTCGCTTTTCTGATCTTGGCTTTTTAAGATAGCTGCTATCTTTGGTCTATCTATTTGAATTGTGGAGCACGGCCATGAAAGGCGATGCACAAGTGATTGCGTACCTCAACAAAGTCCTGCTCAACGAGCTGACTGCCATCAACCAATATTTTTTGCATGCCAAGATGCTCAAGAGCTGGGGCATCAACAAACTCGGTGACCATGAGTATCATGAATCCATCGACGAGATGAAGCATGCCGACAAGCTGATTGATCGCATTTTGTTTTTGGAAGGTCTGCCCAACTTGCAACAGCTTGGCAAGCTGTATGTGGGTGAAAACGTCAAAGAAATCCTCGAATGCGACCTCAAGATGGAACACAACGCCCATCCAGATCTCAAAGACGCGATTGCCCACTGTGAAAGCGTGCGTGACTATGTGTCGCGTGATTTGTTTGCCGCGATTTTGGAAAGCGAAGAAGAGCACATCGACTGGATCGACACCCAGTTGGAATTGATTGAAAAAATCGGTATCCAAAATTACATCCAATCGCAGATGTAAGACGAGTGTTACATCATCAAACCGGCTGCGGCCGGTTTTTTGTGCACAAAAAAAAGCCCGCAGGGGGGCGGGCTGAAGGGGGTTTACAACAGGCTCGACCGATCAGGTATTGCCTGTGTCTTGGGGACAAACTCAATATAAAAAATCACCCATCACCTGTCTGTGGTAGCCCTGTTTGACGGGTGTAATGACATGCTAATAACTACACTTCTTGCGTGAACATCGTGGTGAAAATGCGCATGTCGGCCATTTTTCGAGCGATTCGGCCTATGAATTGGCCTTTTTTGCTATCGAAACTGACAAGCACCATTGTCATGATGAACCATCATTCCGTTCAAAACGCAGATCGACTGCGCGACTATGAGGGCAGCATCATGACGATCATCGCTCCACGTCCCAAAGCTCAAGGCATCACGGTACGCCGACCCAATTTCGAGCCGACCCAGATTCCCCGTTATTATTTTGCCAACTCGCCCATCGTGTCGCATTTGCTGACGGCGCTGTCTGCCACCTTTCCGATTGGTGAGCAATTTTTTGTCAATAGCGTGCGCTTGGTGCGTGATCGGGTCAAAGACGACCAGCTACAAGCCGAAATCTCGGCGTTTATTGGTCAAGAAGCCATGCACTCCAAAGCGCATGGTGAATTTAACGACTCTTGGCGGCGCGATGACTATCAGCTTGATCGGTTTATGACGTGGCTCGCCAGCGAAGATCAACGGATTCGCAAAGTCCCTGCCCGCTACCAATTGGCGCTCACCTGTGCCGTCGAGCATTTTACTGCCATCTTGGGTGAGTACATTTTACGCCATCCACATTTGGTCAATTCGTTTGACAAAGAAGCGGCTCGGCTATGGTTGTGGCATGCGGTAGAAGAGTCTGAGCACAAAAGCGTGGCGTTTGATACCTACCAAGCCGTGTATGGTGATCTGAAAACCCGTCGGCAAATGATGATGTCGCTCACGCCCGGCTTTTTGTCGATGATTGTGACCGCAACGGTTCATTTGCTGTGGCAAGATCGCAAAAACACTCTGCCTCGGGTGTGGGACAATGCACGCGGCTTGCTGATGCTCACTCGTATGGTGGTGATCTTAATTCCTGAATATTTAGAATACTTTAAAGCAGATTTCCACCCTGCCCAGCGCGACCGGACAGCGCTGCAAGCCAAATGGCGCGCGCGTTTAGACAGTGGCGTGTTGCAAGGCCAAGCGGCTTAATTCTGATACTCACTTGATGCCCAGTGGTACTCCATCCACTGGGCTTTTTTATTTACGCATCATCACTTGTTTGACCAAAATCGCCTGCAATTCTTCATACGAACGTGCATCGACATTGTCATCAATGGTCACGGTGATTTGTAGTGGCGTACCTGCCACCACGCCGAGCAGTTGCTCAATGCGCAAACGTGACTGATCAGGCTGGCGTAAGCGATAAGTGGTCTGCCAAAAATCAATATCCGCCAAACTAATCTGCTCACGCGCAGGCTCGCTCACCAACTGTTGTTGATTGGCTTGGATGCTCGCTTGGGTTTGCTGATGCCACTGCTCATAAAATTGAAGCAATTCTGGTGCATTTAGATCAGTTGCGGAAGTTGTCCAATCGTGAAGATCAATGGTGCCGAGAGGCGATTGCAAGCGATGCATCTGTGGGTTAATACCTGCATTGACCAACTGCCATGCCGCAGTGTCGGCAATCGGCGCGACCACCGGCGTGAGCGTGACATATTTGGCGGCCTCTTGTTTGGACATACAGGCAGCGAGTAGACATGGCAGCATGAGATACAACAGTTTTTGCATGATATTTCCCCATCACATTGGTCGAATATGCACGCTCGCTGGCACAAAAGAAATAGGCGGAACACTATCATCCTGCACTTGGGTCGGATCGGTGGTGGCGGGTTGCCCTTCACGTTCAGTCGCAGGCAATAGTTTGACCATCACTGTGACCATTTCCCCTTCAAACTCAAGCTGCTCGACCACTTGCCAGCCCATGTTGGCGTAAGCGGCTGCCATATTGGTGGTAAACAGATACAAATCCGCAATGCCAAAACGCGCCGCATGCACTTCCATATGCTGCATCAACTGTTTGGCGAGTCCTTGCCCCCGATAGTCCGGATGCACAAATAAAAACCCCATCCAAAAACGCCGCTCAGGGGGCTGCGCCTCCCCCATTTCACGCTCATAGAGGCCGATTGATCCTGCAAGCTCGCCATCTTGCAGCGCCACATAGGTGATTGGCAGTGCGCGACCTTCAACGCATTGATGCAGTAAATTGATCAACTCGGCAATGCTGTGATAACCCCATTCTTGATATTGCCAATCGGCGAGTCGTGGAATCAGCTCAGGCGCATGTCGCAGTGAAATGATCTGTAAAGCCATGTCAGTCCTCGAGTTAGCTTGGCATGACATGACTGTACGGCAAGTGGATGTGTGCTTGCTGTGGTGGTGTTGCCTGATGGATGTAAACAGGGGTTTAGGCTTTTTTGACCACTGAAGACTTGAGCTTCATCGCACCAATCCCATCTAGTTTGCAGTCGATATCATGACCGTCGGTAGCATCAGGCAATAGACGGATGTTTTTGGCTTTGGTGCCGACTTTGATGACCAAGGATGAGCCTTTGACTTTGAGGTCTTTGATCACGGTCACGCTGTCGCCATCTTGCAGCGGATTACCCACCGCATCTTTGATGATCACTGTATCTTCAGTCGTCGCCGCTGCATCAGCCGACCATTCGTGTGAGCATTCGGGGCAAATCAACATCGCACCATCTTCATAAGTATATTCAGATTGACATTGTGGGCAGGCAGGTAAACTCATAACAACTCCAAAAAACAAAAAGCCATACAAAAGGTATGGCTTTTGAAAACGCGATGATGACAGATCAAAAGATAGATTGTCTATACAGCTTTACGCTGCACTCGCAAGCGGATATGGCGATCGGGTTTGATGGTCAAATGCCCAATCGGTTGTGGGGTTTTGTCTTGGCTTGGCAAAAATTGATAACGAGACACCAATGACGCCAAAATCAAAATCGCCTCTTGATTGGCAAACGCAGCTCCAATACACACGCGTTGCCCTGCACTATAGGGATAATAGGTTTGCGCAATCGCGTCTTTGTGCTGTGGACAGCGAAACCGCTCCGGCTGAAAGGCATGTGCATCTGGCCAAATATCCTCACGGCGATGCAGTAGCCACGGAATCACCATCACCACATCTTGGGGTGCAATCGATTTATCGCGCATACACACCGCTTCGGTGGCCTCACGCATAAATCCACCGACCGGCGGATACAGCCGCAAGGTTTCTTTAAACACATCGGCAGTGTGTTTGAGTTTACGAATATCGCTGTAGCCGAGCATCGACCGACCTGAAGCACTCAAGAGCTGCTCGGTTTCTTGGCTGATTGCGGTTTGCAAATGTGGACAATGCGCCAAGATATAAAACGCCCACGACAAGGTGGTGGCGGAAGTTTCATGTCCTGCCAAAAACAATACGGCAATCTGATCAATCAACTCTTCAAAGCTAAAATGTTGCCCTTGCTCATCGGTGGCGGCGAGCATCGAGGCCAAAATATCTTGATGGGTGTCGAGCTGCCCTTGCTCAACTGCCGCAAAGCGTGGGCGGATATTGTGGGCAATCACATCACGGATCGCTTGTGCGTGTTTGGCAATCCGAATTTTGGCAAAACCGACCGGAATCCCTACAAACAGCAGCGGCGAATAACGCGCAATCGCCCGTTGATAGGCGGCAAATTCACGGAAAATAATCTGTGATTCAGCAAGCGATAAGGGCTTGGAAAAAATGGTGCGAAAAATAATATCCGCCGTGACATGCGACATATGCTCGCTGATGTTGAGCGGTTTGCGACCAGCCATCTGATCAAGTCGTACCATCAAATCCGCCACCGACTCTTGCATCAGGGGAAACACATTTTTGATGTGCGGCACGCTGAGCGCCTGCTCCATCATCTTGCGCTGGCGTCGCCATGTGTCACCGTTGCTGATAAAAATCCCGTCGCCCAGTAGCAAGGTCAGCATTTGATACAGCACTTGGTTTTTGGGATATTTTTCGGCCTCATCGACCAAAATCCGTTTGACCAAATCGGGCTGATTAATCACAAAAAACCGTTTGTTGGGCAAACGGATTTGCCCTGTTTTCATCGTGTAGCTTTTGCCAAAAAACACACTCAGCCACGAACGACGCAGCAATAGCAAGCGCTCAACGAGTGAGGGGCGTTTGGCTCGCGGCGCAGGATACGGCGGAATATAAGGCTGATCAGACATGGGCAAGCGCTGCACTCGGTGCATGTTCGGCAAACTGTTCGGCAAGGCTGTGCCGACCTGCCGTCATGGCAAAAAAATCATACTCTTGGGTCAGCTTGCTGGAGAGCAAGTACTGGAAATGAATCCGAAATTTGTTTTTGCGGATAATCCGTTGATACTCTTTGGCATCAAACAGTTTAAAGAAGCGTGGCGATTTGAGGATCAATCGACCCGCTTGATTGACCCCTGCATTGGCAAAAATATCGAGCTTGGGGAAACAGACGCCATCGGCTGGTGATGAAAAATCGACCCACGTCAGCTTGGATAGATCAAGCTGCTGCATATATTGCTTGTACCATTTGGCTTGTGGCAGCCAGCTCAACAGTGGTGAGGTTTGCGCCAGTGAAATCACTGACAAGGCGGTCTGGCTCGGTTGATCAGCCAAGGCGGTGGTGACCCGCGCCATCACTGGCGTGAGCAGCGCCGAGCCATAACAATGCCCAATCACCATCACTTCATCGTATTGCTTGGACTGTACCGCCGCAGTAATGGTCTGGGCAAATTCATCCAAACGCTCGCGCATCAACGACTCATCACTGGCGTGACGGGCGCTAAAGCTAAAACCATGTGCCAGCCACATCACGTTGAGCTTTTTGTTGCTCCAGTGAATCAGCGCCCACAGCAAGCCCAGCGCAATCAGCCCCACCCACCACGACACTTTGCCCGTCACCATCAAGCCGATAATCGCAATCGCCGCGAGTGGTGAGGTCAGCACCACGCTATACGCAGCCGTCATACAAAAGGCAAACGGCATCGAATGCTTGCGGGCATTGGCCAAAAATCCAGATTGAATGTAGGTGACAAAAGCATCCAAACAGGATGTATAAAAGCCAAATCCTAAAGGTTTCATCTCACGGCGAGTAATATCATCCCAAACCAAATAGCTGTAGTCAGTTTGGCATTGACCTTGCGCGTCTTGGTAGTCGATCTGCCATGTCAGGTGGTGAGGACTCACCGACTGGGCGTCTGAGACTTGGATGTCATACGCGGTGTTTTGACTTTGCGTTTTGGCATGGTTTTGATACAGCGAGTGGTAATGTGCTGCGCCACGATAATCAAAGCCTGCAATATAAAAGACCTGTCGACGTTTGATGGTCATGGCGGCGATTCTCGTTGTCTTTGGATAGGCTTGAGTGTAGGCAGTTTGGTGAGTTGATACAACGTCAAAACAGACCAGCCGCTGCTGGGCTGATCTGTCGAGGTCTAGATTAAACCTCTAAGGTATCAGCAGGTACGCGTACCGCGCCTTCCATAATGATCCGCGCACTACGGCTCATGATCGCTTTGGTGACGGTCCATTCGCCGTCGATGTGCTTGGCTTCTGCTCCAACACGCAAGGTGCCCGAAGGGTGACCAAAGCGCACGGCGCTACGCTCACCACCACCTGCTGCCAAGTTGACCAAGGTACCGGTCACCGCCGCTGCGGTACCAATTGCCACGGCACAAGTGCCCATCATGGCGTGGTGCAACTTGCCCATCGACAAGGCACGCACCAACAAATCGACATCAGTAGCAGCAACGGTTTTGCCACTCGACGACACATAGTCTTTGGGTGTGGATACAAACGCAATTTTGGGGGTGTGTTGACGGGTCAAGGCTTCTTCGGCGGTTTTGATCAAGCCCATGCGCAGTGCACCGGCGACACGGATTTTTTCAAACTTTGCCAAGGCTGCCGCATCGCCATTGATCGCGTCTTGCAGCTCGGTGCCGGTGTAGCCAATGTCTTCGGCATTGACAAACACGGTGGGGATACCGGCGGTGATCATGGTGGCTTTGAGCGTGCCCATCTCTGGCACGTCTAGATCGTCGATCAGGTTGCCGGTGGGGAACATCGAACCGCCGCCCTCGCCTTCTCCTTCGTCGGCAGGATCTAAAAACTCCAGCACGATTTCAGCCGCCGGAAAGGTGACGCCGTCGAGTTCAAAATCACCCAATTCTTGCACCTCACCGTTGGTCACAGGGACATGGGCGATGATGGTTTTGTTGATATTGGCTTGCCAAATCCGTACCACACACACGCCGTTGTCGGGAATGCGTGCCGGATCGACCAGACCGGCATGGATGGCAAATGCACCGGCTGCGGTGGAGAGGTTGCCGCAGTTGCCGCTCCAATCGACAAAGGCTTTGTCGATGGACACTTGACCATACAGGTAGTCTACATCGTGATCTGGCTGCGAACTTTTGGACAGAATCACACATTTGCTGGTGCTTGAGGTCGCACCGCCCATGCCGTCGATGTGTTTGGCATACGGGTCTGGGCTACCAATCACGCGCATAAACAACTGATCACGCGCTTGGCCTGCGACTTGGCAGCTTGCCGGCAGATCGTCAAGTTTGAAAAAGACGCCTTTGCTGGTGCCGCCACGCATGTAGGTTGCCGGAATGCGGATTTGTGAGCCAAATTGAGACATGAGAAGCTTCCCAAAAAATTTGGCTTGATGATGCCATAGAATGCAGGGGCTTCAAGATCAAAAGTGCTTTTTTGAGATGCTTAAAATTGTGCTGTTGCATCTATTTTTTGTGCTAATCCCACAAATAACTACGCAATCCAATCAAGTTGACCAAATATCGATCCACTTCTTTTTCGTCTAAACGACTCGTTGAGATCGCCTCAATCCACCAATCATAAATGGCGTATAACCTTTTCCAATCCTGAACTTTTTGTTGATCCTGTTCAGTCAAGATCACATCTTGATCTGTTTGATTTTGAGCAGCCCCATACCATGCGATCTGCGCACATAAGTTGGATTGATAAGGTTGCTCGTGCTCAATAAAATCACACAAAATGTGAAAGCAAGCATGCTCTATCAGAACATCATGGTCAACCCAACACTCTGCATCTAAACTTTGAATAACCAATAATTTACTTATCGTCTAAAACCTTTATTGTGATGCTCAAAAGTCTAAAAACAACCGATCAATATCATCTGGTGTGGTGCTGTAATGACTATCACGACACCAAATAACATCACAATGAAGCACATCGAAAAATTTTGTAATCGTTTGCTTTGATTCTTTATTGATCAACATCTTATCTAGATAGACAATGAGCTTATGTTGTTTTTGACTAAAAATAGCTCTGCCTCTTGGAACATCTTGATATTCAAAACTCGTGAGTTCTGTAGGCAGCTGTCCGGTGATGAGCAGCTGTTCCCAGACATCCACATGATTATCATCGGCATCAATCAGCCCTGATACAGCCTCAACCCCTTGATCAATACAGATGGCCTTGCCAAAAATCTGACGTTGATACAGCCAAAAAATGCCTACTTTCGCCATGAAATCTCCAGCGCATCGCCACAGCCACAGCCACAGCCACGATGTGGTAATAACGGAATTGATTGCTTGACTAACGTTTATTGTGTAAGGGACGCAATCTTCCAATCAGATAGGCTTCAATCGCCAAAATTTCAAACCAACACTCCCGTGGTAAAGGAAGCAATGCTAAAGACTTGGCATGTGTCATGCCTAAGCCCTCTTTGGAGAAATGCTTTCCAAACCGATCACCCAATACTTTGGTTTGACCAATATAAATCAACTGCCCGATCTGATCAAAAAACATATAGACACAAGGTTCATCGGCATAGATGTTTAAAAATGCACCTTTATCCCAGTAACTACCATATTTACCCTCTTCAAGGACAAGGATTTGCAATAGGTTGACCGTGTGACCAATCACAGGGCGTGGGTGGTTTTGGTCAAATTCAATCAATGCTTGACGTAGATCTTCAAGTGTGACGCTGGCTTGAGCTTGATGCATAGCTTTCCTCTACTGAAATAAAATATCGACCGCAAACTATCACGATTTTTGCACCATAAAAAGTGGTCGAACCGTATGATTTCTGACATGGCGACGTCCTATGTCGCTATTATTAAAAAGCCCCATCATTCCGACAGGGCTTTTTGATGTTTATCGCGTATTACGCCACCGAACCTTCCAAAAAGTCCTGCGCAAAGCGCTGCAACACGCCACCAGCGGCATAGATGCTCACTTCTTCGGCGGTGTCTAAGCGGCAAGTAACTGGTACTTCGACGCTTTCACCGTTTTTGCGATGGATGACCAAGGTCAAATCACCGCGTGGCACGCGCTCGCCTTTCACATCAAAGGTTTCAGTGCCGTCGATGTTTAAGGTTTTGCGGTTGGTACCGGCTTTAAACTCCAGCGGCAACACGCCCATACCAATCAAGTTGGTACGGTGAATACGCTCAAAGCCTTCCGCCACAATCGCTTCCACGCCAGCCAAACGCACGCCTTTGGCTGCCCAGTCACGGCTAGAACCCTGACCATAATCCGCACCGGCGATGATGATCAGTGGTTGCTTGCGGTTCATGTAGGTTTCGATGGCTTCCCACATGCGCATCACTTGGCCTTCTGGCTCGACGCGCGCCAGCGAACCTTGCTTCACGCTGCCGTCTTCTTTGCGCACCATTTCGTTGAGCAATTTGGGATTGGCAAAGGTGGCGCGTTGTGCGGTCAGGTGATCACCACGGTGGGTGGCGTAGCTGTTGAAGTCTTCTTCAGGCACGCCCATTTTGTGCAGGTATTCACCGGCGGCGCTGTCCATCATGATCGCGTTGGATGGCGACAGGTGATCGGTGGTGATGTT
This sequence comes from uncultured Moraxellaceae bacterium, assembly GCA_937952925.1. Classification (GTDB taxonomy): domain Bacteria; phylum Pseudomonadota; class Gammaproteobacteria; order Pseudomonadales; family Moraxellaceae; genus CALFYA01. Next base: position 12,110 of record CALFYA010000391.1, on the reverse strand, counting down.
GTCACCCAATACCGCCAGCGGACGCATACCAGTCAGGGCGCGCTCACCGGCCAATGCGCCTTCCCAGTAGGGTGGGCGGCGGATATAGGTGGACATCGGACGCCAGTCGTACAACGGACTGACTGCTTCTTCGGCTTGTCCCAAATCAAACATCGGGATATAGACCTGACGGAATTGTTCTGGCTTGACGCTCTTGGCGACCAAGGCATCAATTTCTTCATCAGAAGGCCAGATATCCACAAGGCGAATTGGATTGCCGTCTTTGTCGTAGCCGAGTGCGTCTTTTTCGATATCAAAACGAATGGTACCGGCAATTGCATACGCCACGACCAGCGGTGGCGAGGCCAAAAACGCTTGCTTGGCGTAGGGGTGAATCCGTCCGTCAAAATTGCGGTTGCCCGACAGTACCGCAGTGGCGTACAGGTCACGGTCGATGATTTCTTGCTGAATCACTGGATCGAGCGCACCCGACATGCCGTTACAGGTGGTACAGGCAAACGCCACGATGCCAAAGCCCAACTGCTCAAGCTCCGACAACACACCGGCTTCTTTGAGGTACAACTCCGCCGCTTTGGAACCGGGTGCAAACGAGGATTTGACCCAAGGCTTACGGGTCAAGCCCAGTGCGTTGGCTTTGCGTGCCAGCAAACCTGCTGCGACGGTGTTGCGTGGGTTGGAGGTGTTGGTACAACTGGTGATCGCGGCAATGATCACTGCGCCATCGGGCATCAAGCCTGCGGCTTCTTGCGCACGCGCGGCATCCAAGTTACCTGCAATGCCTTTGGCGGCGAGGTCGCTGGTGGCAACCCGTGCATGTGGATTGGATGGGCCAGCCATGTTGCGGGTCACGGTAGACAAGTCAAAACGCAACACGCGTGGATACACGGCGGTTTTGAGTGCATCTGCCCACAAGCCAATGGTTTTGGCGTAGTGTTCGACCAGCTCAATCTGGGCATCTTCACGACCAGTAATGCGCAGATAATCCAGCGTTTGTTGGTCGATATAAAACATCGCGGCAGTTGCGCCGTATTCTGGGGTCATGTTGGAGATGGTGGCGCGGTCACCAATCGACATGCTGTCGGCACCTTCACCAAAAAACTCCACATACGCACCGACCACGCGTTCTTTACGCAAAAACTCAGTCAGTGCCAATACGATGTCAGTGGCGGTAATGCCGGCTTGACGCTGACCGACCAACTCCACACCAACGATATCCGGCAGACGCATATATGAGGCACGGCCAAGCATCACGCATTCAGCTTCAAGCCCGCCCACGCCCACCGCGATCACGCCCAGCGCATCGACGTGTGGGGTGTGGCTGTCTGTGCCTACGCAAGTATCTGGATAAGCCACGCCATCACGCGCTTGAATCACCGGAGACATTTTCTCCAAGTTGATTTGGTGCATGATGCCGTTGCCTGCTGGAATCACATCGACGTTTTTAAACGCGGTTTTTGTCCAGTCAATAAAGTGGAAACGGTCTTCGTTGCGGCGATCTTCAATGGCGCGGTTCTTGGCAAACGCATCGGGATCAAAGCCACCGCACTCCACTGCCAACGAGTGATCGACGATGAGCTGGGTTTGCACCACCGGATTGACCTTGGATGGATCACCGCCTTGCTCAGCAATCGCATCACGCAAGCCAGCCAAATCGACCAATGCAGTTTGACCCAAAATGTCGTGACAGACCACACGGGCGGGATACCATGGAAAATCGAGATCTTGACGACGTTCAATCAATTGCTTGAGTGAGTCGGTGAGCATGGCAGGGTCACAGCGACGAACCAGTTGTTCGGCGAGCACCCGTGAGGTATACGGCAGGGTGTCATAACTTCCTGCTTGGATGTCTTCGACCGCTTGGCGCACGTCAAAATAATCCAGATCAGTGCTAGCAAGCGGCTTGCGGTATTGTGTATTCATGGCAAAAAACTCAAGCAATGGAGTCGATGGGGCGCATGGCCTGCCAAAACCCTGATCTGTATCATCGACAGGACAGCGGCCTTGACGCGCCGTATTGTACGCGCTCAAAATAGCGTTTCCCAAATATGATATATTTCAAAATCTTAAATACAAAAAACTGACTTTTTACCCGTTTTTTTAGAGTTTTTACCCTAATTTGCCAAATTTTTTTTTCATTTGATTGTTTTTTGCCAATTCGAGCTTCATTAAACTGACCTGAAGTGATGAATTTTTTAGGCGATTGGAGCAGTTGATGACCACCCAAGCTCAAGACTGGTCGGTGCACCGCTACACCCTGACCGGCGTCGATGCCGCCAAATTTTTACAAGGTCAAGTGACGGTTGATGTTCAAGACTTAACGGTTGGCGAGCAACAGCCAACAGCGATTTGTGATCTGAAAGGCCGTGTGCAGTTTGGCTTGTGGATCAGCCGTGTCGCTGAGGACGCGTTTACCTTGACGGTGAGTAGCGATCAGCACGAGGCACTGCGGGCGCATATCCGCAAATATGGTGCATTTTCCAAAATGACCGTCAGCGAGCCGGTACAGCAATATCCCGCAGTGGTCGATGGTGAGCTGGCTTTTGCCGACCAGCCTACCGATGACAATACATGGCAAGCGTTGGCGATTGCACAGGGGCAAGCGTGGATTGTCGCCGCCACCGGTGGCTTGTTTCAGCCGCAAGAACTGCGTCTACATCAGCGTGGCGGTGTGGACTACGACAAAGGCTGTTATTTGGGTCAAGAAATTGTGGCGCGGTTGTATTTTCGAGCCAAACCCAAACATTGGCTACATCGAGTCAGTGGCACAGGCGCAGCACCAGCAGCAGGCGCACAGCTCGCTGATGATGTGCAAGTGGTCAATAGCATCGCCACTGCCAGCGGTTTTGAAGCCCTCGTGGTCGCCAAACCAGCGGCCATTGATGCGGCTGGCTTGACCGTGTTGGCACTGCCGGACGCCTTGAGTGGTGAGGTGGGGCGTGTCTAAGCCACTTACCATTCGCCAAGCCACTGCGGTCGACACCCAAGCACTCGCTCAAATGCTGGCGCGTTCGTTTGCCCAAGAAGAATTTTGGACATGGATGGTCGGCACTCATGCCGGAGTCGAGCAGCGTCTAGAAAAGGGCTTTGCCACCCAACTCCGCCGCTTTGGTCTGCCCTATGGGCATGTGTGGTGTGGCACACAGTACGAAGGCGCGGCGCTGTGGTCACCGCCCAACAGTTGGACGCTTGGCCTGCTGCAACAAGTGCAGTTGTTGCCCGAATTTATCCAGCTGGTTGGTGTCAAACGCTTATGGGCGGTAAGCCGTGCCATTGATGCGATTCAAGCCGCACACCCCACCACCCCACATTATTATCTACAAGTGCTCGGCGTCGATCCCACGGCGCAAGGCAAAGGTTGGTCAAAGCCGTTGATGCAGGTGGTACTCGATCAAGCCGACCTTGAGCAGATGCCGTGTTATTTGGAAACTTCGACCTTTAGCAACATCGCTCTGTATCGACGCTTTGGATTTGAGGTAACGCGCACTCACGATGCTCTGCCCTATGGTGCACCGACCATGTGGAGTATGTGGCGTGAACCGCAGCCGATCCGCGCTTAAAGGATCACATGGATGAATGTCCTGTTTGTCTGTAGCCGCAATCAATGGCGTAGCCCCACTGCCGAACAGATCTTTCGGCGGGGCTATGCGATCAACGTGCGCTCGGCAGGAACCGCCAGCAGTGCAAGGCGGGTCATTTCGGCATCCGATGTGCTGTGGGCAGACTTGATTTGTGTGATGGAGCAACGGCACAAACAACGAATCATGGCGAGCTTTGGGCAGCTTGCCGCAGCCAAGACCATCGCAGTGCTCGATATTCCCGATGATTATCAGTACATGGATGAAGAATTGATTGAGCTGTTGATTCAAAGTGTCGTGCCACATCTTGCGCCGACCTGATGACCTCGCCACACCCGTTTTGATTTTTGGGGTTTTGCGCTACAGTGCAGCAGCATGCAGTTTTAAATTGTGATATCCCATATGAATACAACCGCTCCCATGATTGCGATTGACTTAGGTACCACCAACTCGCTGGTTGGCGTTTTTCAAGACGGCCAACCTGTCCTGATCGCCAATAGCAGCGGACGCTTACTCACGCCTTCGGCGATTGGGGTCGATGAAAAAGGCCAAGTGCTGATTGGCCAAGCTGCACTCGAGCAGCGACTCCATGGCAAAGCCGTCTTGAGTAGTTTTAAACGCTATATGGGCACAGATCGCCAACTCACGCTCGCCGGCCGCCGCTTTTCAGCACCCGAACTCTCTGCGCTGATTTTGCGATCACTCAAAGCCGATGCCGAGCATTATTTGGGGCAGCCGGTGAGTCAAGCGGTGATTACGGTTCCGGCGTATTTCAACGATATCCAACGTCAAGCCACGCTTGCCGCCGCACAGATTGCTGGCTTAGAGGTCAGTCGTCTGATCAACGAACCCACTGCGGCTGCGCTCGCCTATGGTTTGGGACAAACCGACGATAGCTGTTTTCTGATTTTCGATTTGGGCGGCGGCACCTTTGATGTGTCGATTGTCGAGCTATTTGATGGCGTCATTGAAGTGCGCGCCAGCACCGGTGACAACTTCTTGGGTGGTGATGATTTTGTCCAAGCGATTGTCGATCAATTTTTACAACAATATCAAAACGTTTTCCAAGGGAATCGCCACCAATTGAGCGATGAACTGCGCACCCAACTGTTTGCCCGTGCCGAACAAGCCTTGCATCAACTGACTGCCCAAGATCAGGTCACGTTGAGCTTTCGCTATCAACAGCAAGATCTCAGCCTTGAGATTGATCAACATAAATTTCAACAATGGGTTGATCCGCTGCTGACCCGTCTACGCCGTCCGCTCGAACGCGCCTTGCGCGATGCCCGTCTCAAGCCCGATGCGATTGATCAAGTGGTGTTGGTCGGTGGTGCAACACGCATTCCAGCAGTACGTCGGTTGGTTGCCAAACTATTTGGACGTTTTCCTCTGACCAGTATCCAGCCCGATGAAGCGATTGTGCGTGGTGCATGCATCCAAGCAGGTTTACGCAGCAAAGACGCCGCCCTCAAAGAAGTGGTGCTGACCGATGTGTGTCCGTTTAGCTTGGGGATTGGCACCCACCACGAGTCGGGTGGACATGACGAACATGATTTGTTGTTTTCACCGATTTTAGAACGTAATACGGTGATTCCCGCGAGTCGGATGAGCACCTACCACGCCGTGCAAGAAGGCCAACGTCAGATCTTGGTCAAGGTGTATCAAGGCGAACATCGGATTTGTAAAGACAATATTTTCTTAGGAGAGCTGCAAGTCGAGCTGCCGCCCAACAAAGAACACTTGTCGATTGATGTGCGCTTTTCTTACAACCCCAATGGAGTGCTCGATGTCGATGTGCATGTGCCCAAAACCGGCCAAAACCTGCAACAGGTACTCGTGCATCACCGCAGTGTGCTAACGCCTGCCCAAATTGAAGCCGCTCGCCAAGAGCTGGCCGCCCTCAAAGTCCATCCACGCGACAGCTTGCCCAACAAGGCCGCATTGTTACGCGCCGAACGCTTGTACAGTGAGCTGACCGGCCATCTGCGCGACGTGGTGGGGCAACACACCGCCAAATTTGAATCCGTACTCAATAGCCAAGATCTGCGCCTGATCACCGATGCGCGTGTGCAATTTGAGCAGGTGTTGCAAGAAATTAGCGAAGCTGCTCAATTTTCAGAGTAAACCGCGCACATTATGCAGCAGGCCTCAACACATAATCTCGGCGTGCTGCATACCCTGCCACCACCAAAAGCACGACTACGCCAAGCCAAAAACCACTAGAGAATGCCCACAGCATCAACAACACATACAAAAGATATTTCACGATATACGCTTTGAATCGACTCGGAAACGCCAGCAAAAACCCCATCGCGCCCAATAGCATCAGTGCGGCAAAACCAGACTCTAGCAGCCACAGCCCGATGCCCATAAGGATCAACGGAATACTCGCCATCATCACTCGCCACAGCATGGGTACCGCAGAGATCGAACGAATGGCGTGCTGAAAGCTCTCCACCCACGCCTCACGGTACAACAAGGCCGACAGTGGCAAAAAACCAAATAAAGACGCGATCTCATATTCATGGCGATAGACCGGCTTGAAGGTCAACAGATTGGAGAGGGTAAACATCATGGAAATCAACGCAAACCAACTGATTGCAATCACAACCCAATCCAAGGTATTACGCGCAATCTGCTTGGTGGCATCAAACCACTGATCCAACTGATGCTGAGTACCCAAAAAACCAAACCACACCAAAAACCCAAACAGCCAAACCACACTCAGCCACCACTGCGCTGACTCACTCAACACCGGCAAGCTGGCAAACACCAAGAATCCTAGCATGGTGATGATCAGCCCATACCATGCGCCCCATGCGGGTTTGATCACCCAACGCGGATAGGCTGTCAGCACACTTGCAGCAAAACTGAGCAGCAGCCCGATAGCCATAAGCCATTGTATGTCTTCGTTCAACACAGCAGTTGATGCGGCAATCCAGCCCCCCCACCCCAAAAAAGCCAACACTGGCACATAAAACGGCCACTGCATCCGAATCAAGGTTTGATAGGTCAGGTTGGTTGCCAATGACCGATGACCGGTCGGCAATGGCATACCAGCCCTGAACCATTTTTGGATCGCCAGATCTGTGCTCTGTTGCAACTGCCTCATGAAGCATATCTGCTGCTGCTCACCCTCCATCAAGGCTTGAAGATGGGGATGATAGGACGTCGGAATCGACTGCCAAAACTCTTGGTTGGCTTTGATCAACTGATAACGGGCAAACAGCTTGTGCTCATGGTCTTCAGCTTTGTTGTCCTCAAGCTGCTGAACATCAAACACTTGAAAGAACACATTTAAAAAATGAGTCAAATCTTGATCTTCATCCGCCCATGCCAACGGATAAGACAAGGTCTCATATGCCTCCATTTGTACCGATAATGACTGCTCTTGGACGTCACGCAGTAAGGCGCGCAAATCCATGAGGAGCTGACCATTCCACTCATCTGCCCACATCCGTTGACGAATGTCATCTACACGTTCGTGCCATGTTGGTTCAGTCGGTTCACGGTCTGGCACATCGACAACCGCCTGTACCGGCGGCTCCACCGAGGGTTCGGTTTGCCATGTAGATTGTTCAATCTCGATCTGCGGTGGATGCCACACCATTGATATATTGGGCGGGATCGGCGTGGATTCCTCACGTTGTGCAAGAGACGGTTGCATCGGAGCATCATTCAACGCCTCGTCATCATCATCCGCCTCATCATGCTGCCATGCTGCCCACGACTGCGCCTGCTCTAATGCCGCACGTAGGGCAATAAAACGCTCAGGTTCTTGATCTTGATCAATGGTTTTTAAAATTTTGGCATATGCTCGACGAATCTGTCTCTCATCAGTGGTCGGCTCAAGATTTAAGATCGTCCAGCAATTCATCTGATTTAACCAAGGTGTACCATGCTTGAATTTTGCCAGTGTAGCACCACTTTAAAATGATCTGATGTCTGATTACGTTGAGAATCCTCCGTGCCCGAATTGCCTGAAGTGGAAACCACCAAAGCCAGCTTACAGCCACTGATTGGACAAACCGTACACGCGGTACAGGTGCATCAGCCACGTCTGCGTTGGCCGATTCCTGCTGATCTATCACGGCTGCAAGGGCAAACGCTGGTGTCGCTGACCCGCCGTGCCAAATACATCATCGCGCAATTTAGCCAAGATGCCTTACTGTTGCATTTGGGCATGTCGGGCAGCTTTACCCTCACCGATGCAAGTACCGCCTTACGCAAACACGATCATGTGTTGATCAGTTTTGATCATGTCCAGCTGCGCTACCACGACCCTCGGCGCTTTGGTTGCATCCTCTGGATGGATGGACAAACCCATCCTTTGCTGGCTAAGCTCGGTGTTGAGCCGTTGACCGATGCGTTTGATGCGCCTTACTTGCTCAGCAAATTACAAGCTAAAACCTCTGCCATCAAAGTCGCGATCATGGACAACCCGATTGTGGTCGGTGTCGGCAATATCTACGCGACCGAAGCGCTGTTTCACAGTGGCATCCACCCTGCACGCCCTGCCCATACCATTACCCCCAGCGAAGCCACGTTGCTGGTTAGTCACATCAAACAGATCTTGCAGCAATCGATTGAACTCGGTGGCTCTACCCTGCGCGACTATGTCAATGGACAGGGCGAAAACGGCTATTTTCAGCAAACCCTCTGGGCCTATGGTCGTGCAGGTCTACCCTGCCAGCGCTGTCAGACCATCCTGCAAACCCTCAAGCTCGGTCAACGTGCCAGTGCTTTTTGCCCGCAATGCCAACCAATTGATACATCAGATTGATGGGCGATGGTTGCAAGTCGGCTCGCCAGAATGGTATAAGTTTTCGCCATAACAATCGGTGTTTTTAGGTTTTGCGGTTGTCGCACCCGCCTACTCCTCTAGTCCACGATGATCGACACAACGTTGGGGCAACGGTGATCATCAACATGTGGATTGAAACATCACCATGCAAGGTTTACAGTGAGCGACATACAACGAGGGAGTCTCACAATGAATATGTTTCGTCGTACCGTATCGGCGGTCACACTCGCAACCCTGATCGGCGCTTCGATTCCTGCACATGCGGCAACAGAGCTCATGGAAGACGAACTCGATAATCGTCCAAGTGCGGGTGCAGCAGTTGCGGATGCATTAGTTGCTCGTCCACTGATGTTGGCGGGCACCATTGGGGGGACAGGGTTATTTGTCGTGTCACTGCCCTTTAGCGTGATTAGCGGCAAAGTCAAAGAAGCCGCCGATGTTTTGGTGGTCAAGCCTGCCAATGCCACATTCCGTCGTTGCTTGGGCTGTACATCCGTACAAGACGACCGCAAACATGAAAATGAAAAACCAGCCGCCCAATAATGTGGGTGCAAAAAAACGGCGCTTGATGCGCCGTTTTTATTGCTTAGCCTTTAAGGTCTGCGACGCAGTTCGTCACGAATCTCTTTGAGTAGCGCAATATCGGCGGGATCAGCAGGGGGAGCTGCCGGTGCTGGGGCGGCTTCTTCTTTACGGCGCATTCGGTTCATCACTTTGACCATCAAAAAGATAATCCATGCCAACAAAATAAAATTGATCAACACGGTGAGAAATTGTCCATACGCCAGCATCGACACGCCCGCTTCTTTGAGTGCGGCGTAATTGTCTGCGGTGCCTGCGGGCACGTCACTGAGCACCACATAATAATTGGAAAAATCGACGTCCCCGCCCAAAATGGCCGAGACCAACGGCATCACCACATCTTTGACCAACGAGTCGGTAATTTTGGCAAATGCGCCGCCAATGATCACGCCCACCGCGAGATCCATGACGTTGCCCTTCATGGCAAACTCTTTAAACTCTTGCATCATACTCATGATTGGACTCCTCGACTGATCACGACGTTCATCAAATGTATGTGAAGTGCTACTTTAGCCAAACTGATCAGGTTTTGTCTGATTCACATATGGCACTGATGCCCATAAAAAAAACCGCCGATCGACTGACCGGCGGTTTGTTTGACAATCGCGAGGATTAGCGGCTCATGCGCTTACGCTCGTTTTCGGTCAAATAACGCTTACGAATCCGGATGGATTTTGGCGTGACTTCAACGAGTTCGTCGTCTTCGATAAACTCAAGTGCTTGCTCAAGGGTGTGCTTGATCGGTGGAGTCAACACGATGGCTTCATCGGTACCACTCGCACGGATGTTGGTCAATTGCTTGGCTTTGGTGGGGTTGACCACCATGTCATCGCCACGGTTATTCAGGCCGACGATCATGCCTTCGTACACTTCAAGCTGTGGCTCGGCAAACAGACGACCACGCTCTTGCAGGCTAAACAATGCATAGGCCAACACGGTGCCGTTGACCATCGAGATCAACACGCCGTTTTGACGCTTGGCCACATCACCCGATTTGACTGGGCCATAGTGCGCAAAGCTGGAGGTCATGATGCCGGTGCCGGACGTCATGGTCAAAAAGTCCGAACGGAAGCCAATCAAGCCACGTGAGGGCACAATCGCTTCGATCCGCATGCGGCCTTTGCCATCGACTTCGATGTTGGTGATCTCGCCTTTACGCAGACCCATTTGCTCCATCACCGAACCTTGATGCTGCTCTTCGACATCAAACGTGACGGCTTCAAACGGTTCTTGCATCTGACCATCGACTTCTTTCATGATCACTTCAGGACGGGATACCCCCATCTCAAAGCCTTCACGACGCATGGTTTCGATCAGAACAGACAAGTGCAGCTCACCACGGCCAGATACTTTAAAGCGATCTGGGGAGTCGGTGTCTTCTACACGCAAAGCCACGTTGTGGATCAACTCACGGGTCAGACGATCACGGATATTCCGTGAGGTCACAAACTTGCCTTCGCGACCGGCAAATGGCGAGTTGTTGACTTGGAAGGTCATCGAGACGGTTGGCTCATCGACCGACAATGGTGGCAGCGCTTCGATCACCTTAGGATCACACAGCGTATCAGAGATGTTAAGACCTTCCATACCGGTCACGCACACAATGTCACCGGCACTGGCTTCGGTGACTTCAATACGCTCAAGACCGTGATAGCCCATGATCTGCAAAATACGACCGTTACGCTTGTTGCCGTCTTTGTCCACAATCGCCACAGGCGTATTGGTTTTGACGGTACCACGTTGAATCCGACCGACCCCAATGACGCCCACAAAGCTGTTGTAGTCAAGGCTGGAGATTTGCATCTGGAATGCACCCTCAGCATCCACTTTGGGTGGCTCGACGATTTTGACCACGGTTTCAAACAATGGGGTCATGTCTTCAGCCATGTTGTCGGCTTCAAGACCTGCCACCCCATTCAATGCAGAGGCATACACGACGGGGAAGTCGAGCTGCTCATCAGTTGCACCGAGTTTATCAAACAGATCAAAGACTTGATCCATGACCCAATCTGGACGCGCACCAGGACGGTCGATTTTGTTGATCACCACAATGGGCTTCAAGCCTTGGGCAAACGCTTTCATGGTCACAAAACGGGTTTGTGGCATCGGGCCGTCTTGCGCATCAACGAGCAACAAGACACAGTCCACCATCGACAACACGCGCTCAACCTCACCACCAAAGTCGGCGTGGCCTGGGGTATCGACGATGTTGATGCGGTATTCTTGACCAGTTTTTTTGTCTAGCCAGCGAATGGCGGTGTTTTTGGCCAAAATGGTAATGCCGCGCTCTTTTTCGAGGGCGTTCGAATCCATGACCCGCTCAATCTCACCTGCGCGCTCACCGAGCGTGCCAGATTGTTGCAAAAGCTTATCGACCAATGTGGTTTTACCATGGTCAACGTGAGCAATAATCGCGATGTTGCGTAAATGTTGGATATCGGACATGGAAGCGCGGCTACAAATCAAAAGACGCGGCAGTATACCGAAATTTGATCGTTTTTGAATGACAACATGTCCGACGGATGATTTTTATCCACTCAAAATGCAAACAGCCACCCGAAGGTGGCTGTTTACTCGCTTCACTCAAGATTATTGAGCAGCTTCTTCTTTCATCATTACGCTACGAACGCCAGTGATGACCGCGTAAACACGACGGTTCATTGCACGACCTTCAGCAGTGTTGTTTGGTGCGATTGGGCGATCAGCAGCGAAACCTTCGGTGCTCATACGCTCAGCAGCAATCCCGTACTCAGCGGTCAACATGGCTTTCACCGCGTTGGCACGCGCCAACGACAGACGCTCGTTCAGCTTACGTGGACCGGTGTTGTCGGTGTGACCTTCGAGTTTCGCGTTGGCAGTTGGGAACTCTTTGAGTTTCTCAGCCACTTTGGCGATTTCTGGTTTGTATTGATCTTTGATGTTGGACTTGTTCACGTCGAAGAACACGCGCAATTCCATCTTCAGATCTTCAACCACTTCTTTTGGACAGCCTTTTTCGTCAACGACCACGCCGGCTGGGCTGTTTGGACATTGATCGATGTCGTCAGTCACGCCATCACCGTCGGTGTCAACAGGCGCTGGTGCTGGTGGTGGAACTGGGACTGGCTCTGGTGCAGGAGGTGGTGCAACTGGCTCAGCAGGTGGTGGAG
>CALFYA010000390.1 GCA_937952925.1 uncultured Moraxellaceae bacterium | reverse complement strand
AGGATTATCGCGTGGCTGCTGACACCAGCCCACTGTCTGGTGAGCTTGGTCAGCAAGGCTTTCAAGACGATTAATGCTGATTTAGTAGCGTTTGTAGGGTAAAAATTTGCCCGACAGCACAATCTTGACCCGATCTCCGGCAGGATTGTCCTCGCGCTGCAAATCCATCGAAAAATCAATCGCCGACATAATCCCATCGCCAAATTCTTCATGGATCAAGGCTTTGATGGTGGTGCCATACACATTGACCATCTCATATAAACGATAAATCAACGGATCAGTAGGTACAGCTTCGGGTAGTGAGCCTTTATAGGGCACTTCTTGTAACCATTTGATATCGAGATCATCAAGGTCAAACAAACCGCCCACAATCTGTGCTTCGGCTGCGGTCAAGGTCATTTGCCCCAAACAAGCGGCGGTGACCCACTCTTTGGATAGCCCAACAGCATCGGCCACTTGCTGCCAAGTCAGGCCAAACTTGACTTTGTTTTGGATGATTTTCTGGGTGACCATATTGCGATTCATGATGGACTTCCGGTGCTCGCGTGAGCCTGAGCTAGAGCAGGATCTGTGCCAATCAATCGTCAACCATCACCACCCGATTCCGCCCTTGCTCTTTGGCTTGGTACAGCGCCTGATCCACCGCGTGAATGGCCTGCTCCAGCTGGATCGCACGGCGTAGCGGCAAACTGATGGCTCCCACGCTGCCACTGACCTGTACCGCACGTCCGGTTTGATCTTGCAACACGATGGCCTGCAACTGCGTACGAATCCGCTCCGCCACCACCTGTACCTCCTGACGGGAGGCATTTTCCAGCACCACCACAAACTCTTCGCCACCAAAACGGCCTGCAAAATCTTGTTGGCGGATGTTGTTTTGTAAGACTTCTGCGGTCAACACCAGCACTTCATCCCCAATCAAATGACCATGTTGATCATTAATCCGTTTGAAATGATCCAAATCCAAAATCATCAAGCCCAAAGATTGGCTATCGGGTTTGGGGGATTGATACATCTCTTGCATCACGCGATGCAAGCTGCGTCGATTGAGCAAGCCGGTGAGAGGATCACGTTCAGACAAATAGCGCACTTCTGCCTCACGCCGACGCAAGGAGGTCATCAACAAATCGCAAAACCCCAGCACAATCACGATATGCGGTAAGGTGAAATACACCAGTGACCAATACCAAAAATCGGCATTGACCAACTCCAGACGATGCTCACCTTGCAACAACGGCGCATAGGTGATCCAACCGCGCACGGTGGCATAACTGAGCAGCAGCATGGTTGCCGTACCCGTCAGCAGCGCCAGATAGACCGGACGCCGCTCCAGCATAAACAGCCCAAAGATTGGTGCACCCATCAACACCACACCGGAGGCAATCGACATCGAGCCAATAAAATAACCAAAAAAGGTCATTTCAATCATATAGAAAATGGCAATGGTGTATTGCAGGGTTTGTGCCACCCAAGGCTTAGGATGCTGTGACAGTTGGTGGCAAGTGATCCACAACACAAAGCTGACCAGCACAATCGCCGCACCATACGGAAGGCCGCGCTCAATCACCGCTGGATCAATAAAATGATGGGCATACGGCCAGTAATAGGCCATCAATCCCCACACGCTAAATTGCAGGGTTTCAATAAAAATAAGAAACATCAAGATAGTGCCGCGCTGCACGACGTTTTTGTCGAGCAACACACCCACCCAATGATCTAATCCGTGTCTACGGATCCATTGTGTCATTCAACATGCCCGACTTATCCTTGTCAGATTAGACTCTAACAATCCCGTGTGCTTTGCAATAGCGAGAAATGCGTCACAGTTTGCGTTTTTCCGACGAAACCTGACCAGTGGTCATCGCAAGCCACAGATTAACCTGCACGACCGGCCACAAACGGATTGGTGCGCTTTTCGTGTCCAATCGTGCTCATCGCGCCGTGTCCACAAATAAACTGCGTGTGATCGGGCAAGCTAAACAACTCCCGATGAATCGAGTCGATCAACTGTGCATGATTGCCCATCGGAAAATCGGTACGACCAATACTGCCCGCAAACAACACATCACCCGTCCACACCAATTGCAAATCGGGTGAGTAAATCACCACATGACCAGGTGTGTGGCCAGGGGTAAAGCGCACCTCAAAGCGATACTCGCCCAATTGCAGCTGATCCCCTGCATCGAGCCATTGCTGCACCACGATGGGCTCAGGCGTGGCAAACCGAAACATCTGGGCTTGCATCGGCAATGCATCCAGCCAAAACGCATCGGCACGATGCGGGCCAATCACCGGCACGTTATATTCACGGGCGAGCTGCCCCACTGCCCCCACATGATCCAAATGCCCGTGGGTGAGCCACAGTGCCTGCAAGGTCAGGCCATGTTGCGCGATTGCGGTCTTTAGACGCTCAGGTTCTCCCCCTGCATCAATCAGCACCGCCGCTTTGCTGTGCTCATCCCACAACAAGGTACAGTTTTGGGCAAATGGGGTAACCGGATAAATCTCATAACGCAACATGACAGGCTGTCCTTCCATTAATCAGGCGATTGTAAATGCATCAGCATCTCGTGATCTAGCAAACGCCACTGCTCTACACAAAACGGCAGTAAACACAGCTCGACCTTCCCCGCTGCCACATGTTGAAAATACCAACCACGTGTGAGGGTCTGAAATTGGGGTGTTTGAGGATAAATCAGATACACCGTACCGCCATTGGGTAAATAAGCGGCCGCATACAGCGCCATTTGATGCAAATCATCTGCGGCAATGTCAGCCATGGATGCACAGGTTAACAGCTTCCATTTGGCATCAAGGATCGCATGAGCACGACCCTCGATTTGATACAGTAAATCCGGTTTAAGGGGGCGCTGCTCGCTGTGGCCTTGTTTTAACATACGCTGCTGTGCGTGTTGTGCTAGCAACTGATGCCCAGATGGCAACTGTTTTTGGATCGCCACTTCGACGCTTTTTTCAAACAAGCGATTAAGATCAAATAATAAACTCAGTGCTTCGGCAGAACCGGCTCCTGCCAACGGCTTGGCTGCTCCCAGAATCAGCTTCGCCCACGCCAGTGCAGGCTGATAATGCTGCATATTGCGATCAAGCCGCACCTGCCGCAGATCCTGCTCAATCTGAGTGGCGGGAGGAATATCCAGCAGGCGTTGATCGAGTGCATGGGCGCGATGGCGATGTCTCGCATGGCGTGTCCATTGTAAGGTGCAACGCAGCGCGGCACGGATTAGTCGATTTTCGGCACGATTGCGCACGTACTCATCATGCTCGGTATAAAAGCGCTCGCGGTGCGCGATGTTGTGCTTGAGCTGCTGCGCCATCAACAGCTTGCCGCGTAGCACCGGTCGCTGCGCATGCTGACTCACATAATGACTGCGTAAACCGTGGTGCAGCAGTTGCTCAAACTGTGTGAGCGCCAGCCCGATAAACACCTCCAGCAGCGGCACCTGCGCGTGCGCCACCGCTGCACTGCCGAGTTGTAGGGCGTGAAAGTCTGGCAAATGCGACAACATGGTGAGCAGCACGCGGCGTGCTTGCGCGGGTGTATGTCCGGCGTGACCGGTTTTGGGCAAGATTTCCAGCACATGCCCGCAAGGACTGCGCACCACGCCAGCGTATTGCTGCGCTTTGAGTACTGGTACACGCCCCATCGCATCAAGGCGCAGCCATTGCCCGTTGGGTTGTCCCACTTGGCTGAGCAACCAATCAAACAGGCTGGCGGGTAACTCCACCACGCCTAAACGTGTGCTGATTGGACTACCAGCTCGATACAATCGGTCATGCTCAAAACACTGCGTATAGTTCATCAGCCGATGATCATCTGATAGCTGTCGATCTGCGCAAAGGCGCTGCTGTTGAGGGTGTAAGTCGGCTGCATCGGCACATCAAGCTCTTCGCCAAATAACGCCAGCATCTGTGCCTGTGGATCATGCTCATGGATCAATTGCAGCGCGGCTGGCTTACGGTGATCATTGAGTACCCAGCGGATTTTGCGCCAATCATCAAAAAAGTATTCTTGCAGTTGCGGCACGATTTTTTGTTGCATCACCGTTTGCAGATCGGCAAAACACTGCACCGGATAAAAATACGCATGCCCCAGCAGGCAATCACGCCCGAGCAACAACTCAATCCGCGCATTCATCACCGTCAGCAATTCATCAAGGGCGATGCCTTCAATCACCCGTCCCGCCAGCAGCATCGGATCAGGTAAGATTTCTTCAAATTCAAAACGCCGCCGCAGCGCGGTATCGAGTGGGGTCAGTGAGCGGTCGGCACTGTTCATACTGCCATAAATCGACACATTGGCGGGTACGCTAAACCAATCGCCCGAATACGGCAGGCGTACACGGATCGCGTTTGGCGCACCCTCGCGTTTATCCAGCTCAATCAAAGTGATCAATTCACCCAAAATCTTACTGACGTTGCCGCGATTGATCTCATCAATAAACAGGGCATAGCCGTGCTCAGGATCACGCCGCGCCCGCTCGCACAACGCCACAAACACCCCACGCCGAATCTCATAACGCACCTGCCCATCGTCACTGTCATCGTTTAACACAGGGCGCAAGCCTTCAATAAAATCCTCATAGCCGTAGGATTGATGGAAGGTGACAAAACTCATGCGTTCGATGGTTTCGGTGGGCTGTGCACCACGTTTGAGCGTATCAAGCAACTCATAGAGTTCTTTCAATTGGTCATCTTGAGGGTCAAGTAAGTGCCACAGTCCAGCGTCATCTTTATCAAACAATGCCAAGTCTGCACGACGCTTAAGTGCGTATTTGACGGTGGTCGATTCGGCAGGGGTATGGCGCATCAGCGTGCCCCACACGGTTTGGTTGATGTTGTCGGTACGATTGCTGGCGGTCACTTTGGCACGAAAATACGGATGCCCCACAATTTCCGGCACACGCAATAAACGCTGCTCATCCAAAAACACCAAACAAATCACATCCCGCCATGTCAGATCGCGCAGTTTTTCAGCCAAAAAGGTGGCGTGGTCTTGTTGGGTCAGTTGTTCGGTGTAGTGTTGCTGGAGTTGTTGTAGGTGGTAGGTTTTGCCTGTACCGGCTGCACCGTAGAAGATTTTGTTTTCACCAATAGGGGTGTCATCTAGGGTCATAGGTTCGTCATCAACGGTGTGATCTATCTCTGAGTGACTCAATAACGCTGGTGAAAAAAATCGATCTCTCCAGTACGGTGCAGCACAAAATTTGGGAATATCTTGTGCTTGATCAGACAGCGCGAAGTCAATTAACTCTGCAGCCATCCAACTGTCTGTACGATTGACCCGCCAAATCGTGGTTCGATTTGTATAAAAATACCACTCTTTGCGTTTAAATGACGTCTCCCAAGCCACTGTTAAGGTTAATCCATCTTGCGGATTATGGGTGACCACACCTCTGGCTTTAATCGCCATCACAGAAACAACCTGCTGGTTTGGATTAAACCATAGGCTTTTCTTTCGGGTGTAAGCAGACTTGATAAAAATGGATGCACCTATCGGAATTGCTCGAACCCACTCCTGCTCTTTTGCTGATGGATTTCGCTGCTCCCATATCCCCTGAGTCAAAAAACGTGAGGTTTGGTCTTGCTTACCAAAACTAGCCCCAAGAAACCAGTACGTTTTTATCACAGCGTCAGCCATTATTTGTTCACCTCAATTTCCATCCCTGCTGCCACCGCCCCCCGCGTACCACCCTTTAGCTCCACCACCTCACGACTGCTATCGATGGACTCAATCAACGCCGCTGCCCGCCCTGCTTTTGTCCCACCCCCACACAACACATAAATCGGCTGATCGGCAGGCACTGCGGCCAGCACTGCTGCCGAGATCTGATCGAGTGGCATATTCACCGCTCCTGCCAAATGCCCCTCAGCATAGGCGTTGGCATCGCGCACATCCCACACGGTGGCGCTTTGGTTTTGATCAAATTCGGTAACGGCAAGCGTGCGGATCATGATTAGTCCTTGTATGAATGTGCAAAGCCGCCTAGCATCGCAAACAGTTTTTATGCTTGTAAAGGTGCGAATCATGCCTTCGTTTGACGTTGTTTCTGAGCTTGAGATTTTTGAAGTCAACCACGCGGTGCAAAACACCCAAAAAGAAATCGCCACGCGCTTCGACTTTCGCGGTCAAGACGTGAAAATCGAACTCAACGAAAAAAACAAAGAAATCAAAATCACCGGCGAAAACGAGCTACAAGTAGACAACGTCTACGCCATGCTCGAAAACCACATGCACAAACGCAAAGTGGACATCCAAGCGCTCGATCCACAAGACCCCAGCGCATCCGGCAAACACATCCACAAAGTGGTCAAACTCAAAGATGGCTTGGATGGTGACACCGCCAAGAAAATCAACAAAGCGATCAAAGACAGCGGCATCAAGGTGCAAGCGTCGATTCAAGGTGACAAAATCCGTGTGACCGACAAAAAGCGTGACACCTTGCAGCAAGTCATGGCGTTTTTAAAAGAACAACAGTTTGGCGTGCCACTGCAATTTAACAACTTTAAAGACTAAATCAGCATACCGCCCTGCTCACCGATCAGCAGGGCATCTTGATCAAATTAAGAGGAGTCAATGATGAGCAAGCCCAACCGTTTGATGAAAGTGGTCAATGCCACCAGCCGCCTGCCAGAAGGCGTGCGCACCACCATTTTGTCCACTGCCTTTGGCAAAGTCGTGCCAATGGTCGGCACCGGTGGGATTCGTTATGAAGTGGTCAGCCCTGAGCAAGTGGTGTGCACCATCAAAAACCGCCGCCCGATGCAAAACCATATCAAAAGCTTGCATGCGGTGGCGATGGCACTGCTGGCCGAAACCGCAACCGGCTTTGTGGTCGGCGTCAACCTGCCCGACGACAAAATGCCGCTGATCAAATCCCTCAAGCTGGATTATAAAAAACTCGCGAAAGGCGACATGAAAGCCGTCGCCACCTTGACCGACGAACAACGTCAAAAAATCTTGACCGAGCCGAAAGGCGAAGTACTCGTGCCCGTCGTCATCACGGATGCGACCGGCAACAGCCCCGTAGAAGCCGAAATGCTGTGGGCATGGGTACCGAAAAAACGTGCTTGATACAACAAGGGCAAGGTAATCGATGATTGCCTTGCCCACTCTCACCTAGCTTGCTGCGGGCAAGCCTGCACGGGTAATCCGATGTGCGCGACGCGCCGACGGGTGTGTGAGCGACAGCTGCTCATTGGGGCAATGGTGATTGACCACCCGATTACGCCCTTCCGACTTGGCCACATACAGCGCCTCATCGGCTTCACGCAATAAGTCATCGACCACCACATGTAAACCACTCAACATACAGGCCACCCCAAAGCTGCCTGTGACCGGTATACGGTTGCCATCTTTATCCAAGATCTGGATATTCATCAACATCCGACGACAACGCTCTGCGACATTCT
Source organism: uncultured Moraxellaceae bacterium (assembly GCA_937952925.1). Lineage (GTDB taxonomy): Bacteria > Pseudomonadota > Gammaproteobacteria > Pseudomonadales > Moraxellaceae > CALFYA01. Next base: position 20,763 of record CALFYA010000390.1, on the reverse strand, counting down.
TGGCCGTGGCACACGTCACACCATCCAGCACAATCAAAAACTCTTCGCCACCAAAACGTGCAATCACATCATCGGTACGCAAGCTACGTTTGAGCGCCACAGCAGTTTGCTTCAGTGCTTGATCACCGACCAAATGCCCATACACATCATTGATCCGCTTGAAGTGATCCAAATCCAGCAGAATCACCGCAACCGGATGTTGATTGGGACGTGCCAACAGATTGGTCAAGGTTTCATGCGCGGTACGTCGATTAAACAGTTCGGTCAATGCATCCGTTTGGCTCATATGGCGGATTTTGGCTTCACGCTCACGCCATTGCATCAAAAACTGATCGGCCACAATCATGATCACAATCAAAAATGGAATGACAAAATACACCTCACTCCAAAAATAAAACCGACCATATTCGGGTGAACTGCTGATCAACTGCTCTTTAAACAGGGGCGCATAGGGCAAATAGCCCGACACTGATGCATAGGTCAGGCCACCCAACACCACCCCTGCAATCGCCACCGCCACCAACACAATCCGTGAGGGCAGCATCAAGATGCCCAGCATCGGGCCACCCGCAAGCACCACACCCAACGACATGGCCAGCAAGCCACTGACAAAACCTGCCGACAGCATCACCACCAAAAAAATCCCCACCGCACCAATACTCAAGGGAATTTGCCATTTGGGATCATGTCGATAGTACAAGCACACGCCCAGCCATGAGAGACCGGCAATACTTGCACACAGATACACCCAGAACATTGTCCACACAAAATCAACATTCACAAAATGTTGATAAACAGGATGATAGACATTGTAAAGTCCCCAGCCGATATAGCTGAGCAACTGAAACACCATCAATGCCATCAAGAGGGCAGATGTTTCACTATATTTTAGATCCAGCAAGTTACGCATGCTGTGTCCATTCCTTCACCAGCGCATATCTGAATATGCATTTTCAATAGCTTTCAAATACCACTTTATCGCCAAGCTTGGCTAGTCGTTTTAAGCACGATAACGTAACTCAACCCGCCGAACGGTCGGCAAGGTCAAATGTTCGTGCAAAAATGGACAGTCATGACTATAGACGCGATTGCGCCCATACGCTTTGGCTTTCTGCAGTGCTTGTTGTAATTCTTCCAACAAATGATCGACTTGATGCTCTTGCTGACTTTGGGTACAGATCACCCCAATCGTGGAGCTTTGCCGCAAATATTCGCCATTTTCTAAAAACAAATGCTGATGGTAAATCAACTGCCGACAACGCTCGGCCACACTCAGCGCCGTCCGACAGGTCACCCCTTCAAACACAATCAAAAACTCATCGGCACCAAAACGTGCCACAAAATCTTCACTGCGCAGTCCTTGTCGGAGCGTGTTGGCACTGTGTTGCAGCATCCGATCAGCAATCGCATGGCCATGTTGCTTGTTGAGTGCGGTAAATTGATCCAAGTCCAGCAGTGCCAGCGCAAACGGCGTGCCTGTATTGCGATTGAGGATCTCTTGTAAATGTTGATAGGCCGCATGCCGATGATGTAGACCGGTCAGATGATCAATTTGTTTGAGATGATGCACATGCGCTTGTAAGGCTGTCCAACGCTGCAAAAACTGATGCCCGACACCCGCCAAGATCAGCAAAAACGGTGCAACAAAGTAAATCTGACTCCAAAAATAAAACACCCCATAGTCGGGTGAGCCACTGATCGGCTGTTCGCGAAATAATGGCGCATAAGGCAAATAACCGGCAACCGACGCATAGGTCAGCAAGGTCAATACCGCACCGACCCCCAACATGCTCCACAATACGATCATGGCTGGAAATAAAAACAGGCCAATAATCGGTGTACCAGCCAACACCACACCGAGCGCAAGGGTCAATAAGCCAGTGATATAGCCCGCATACAGCATGGTGCCAAAATAAATGATCAATGCACCCACGCACAGGTGAATTTGCCAACGCTGCTCTTGGCGGTAGCTCATACACAAGCTGAGCCACACCGTTGCAGCAATGGCCGACACGCCATACAGTGTCAGGACATTCCACACCACATCGGGGCGGATATAGTGCTGATAAATGGGATGGGAAACACACGCCAGCCCCCACACCAAGTAAGTGAGCAGCTGCGCCAGCAAGATCACCATCAATAAGGAGGCGATTTCGCTATATTTGAGTTCCAACAAATTACGCATGGTTGGACATCCTTGCCCCCAAATCTGGAGTCTTAGCCCAAAACGATCCGCATCTTTGTACGACAACGCTCATTTCAAACCTCGACACACGCTTAGCGAGATTAATCCACACCAGACGCACTGACAATCGTCAGGTTCATTACCTTAACGCAAAAGATGTGCTGACGGGATGATTTCACGTCAGTGCCAGACCAAAACACCTACTTTCGGGGCTGCGACTTGCTGTTTTTGGATACAGTCCACCCATCTGATGAGATTTTAAGCGATAAAAAATATATTTAAAATATATTTTATCAATCCCGCCATGCCTGTTTGACCCACTGCAAGATTTGTGGTGCAGACATCACCCCCGATTGACGGGCAATTTCACGACCTTGTTTGAGCAATACCACGGTGGGAATGCTGCGGATGGCAAACTGCTGGCTGATCTGTGGCGCTTGCTCGGTGTTGAGTTTGACCAACCGATACTGCGGTGCAAGGCTGGCCGCTTGGGCAAAATGTGGTGCCATCATGTGGCAGGGCTGACACCAATCTGCCCAAAAATCGACGATTACTGGCAGCTCGGTGTTGTGCACATAGTGCGCAAAATTCTGCTCGGTCAAACTGAGCACCGTTGGTGGCAGCAACGCCGCTTGACAGCGTCCACACTTGGGAGATTCGTTGACTCGATCATCTGGAATCCGATTTTTGGTCATACAACTTGGGCACACCACCAACATCACTTGCTCCAGATTTAGCTTAATTGTGCTTTTAAAAAGGCCAATTGGGTTTTGATGTTTTCATGAAACCACGCCCCGTCGTATGGATCAAAATGCCCCATCGGCCACTCCACATACTCGACTTGCTTGATTTTTTGTGCCGCAATACGGGTAGATTCGATGGGAATCAGCGAATCTTGCGCCGCTGCCACCAATAAAACCGGACATTTGATTTTGTGCGCGTCGCGGATCGGGCGATATTGGGTAATACTGATCAAGATCCGTGCGGGCACTAAGCCCATCCACGATGATCCCGACTGCACCATCTTCATGTAGCCGCTATAACAATCGGCAGCCGCCAAGCAGCGCACACCACTGGTCGCCACCACCGGAATACGGATCGGATCACGCCCAAGCTTGGAGCCGGCCAAATCTTTGGTGGCGGTCAGCATCGCTTGTGGCAACAGGTGTTTGGGATACAGCAAGCTACTCGCCAAACCATCGACATGCGGCACTTGCGAGATTATGGCTTTGACGCCTTTTTCGCGAGCAGCGGTGACCATCACATGACCGCCGCTAAACGAGGTGCCCCACAGGATGATTTTTTTCACATCAATATCTTTGCGTTTTTTGACTTGGTTGAGCACCGCGCGCCAGTCTTCGAGATGATGACTCGGTGACACCAACTCGCGTGGCCGTCCAGTTGACCCGCCAAAGCCGCGATAATCAAACAGCACCACGGCATACCCCGCACTGGCAAACGCGTCGGCAAATTTGGGCAAGCCAAATTTGCGCTCACCGGCAAAGCCATGCGCCATAATGATCACGGGTGGTTTGCGGCCTTTGTTTGGGCGGTAAAAATCTGCGCCCAAGGTGTCGTCGTGGCTTTTGAGGATCAACGGTTCAACGGTGTAATTCATGCGTATCACATCCAAAATGGGGTATTTTTTTTCATCATGCCAGATTTCACCCCATTTTCGATGGTTATTTTACGACAGATCAGCTTGCCGTGTGGGTTGGCAAATGATGGGGCAACACATTGAGTGGGATTTTCAAATAGCGCACGCCATTGTCTTCGGGTGGGGGCAATTGCCCTGCCCGCACGTTGACTTGCACTGACGGTAAAATCAGACGTGGCATGGCTAAGGTGGCGTCCCGTTGATTGCGCATCTGGACAAAGCTGTCTTCGCTGATGCCATCACGCACATGGATGTTGGATTCGCGCTGCGCTTTGACCGTGGTCATCGGCTGATGACGACGCCCTGCGGGGGGATAGTCATGACACAAATATAGTTTGGTGTCGTCGGGTAGGCTCAGCAACTGACGGATCGAGCGATATAAGGTCTGGGCGTTGCCACCGGGGAAGTCACACCGTGCGGTGCCCACATCGGGCATAAAAATCGTATCGCCAACAAACACCGCATCGTTGATCTGGTAGGCCATGTCGGCAGGGGTATGACCTGCGACGTGGCGTGCAGTCGCAGTCAACTCACCAATCTGAAACACTTCACCGTCGGCAAACAAATGATCAAACTGGCGACCATCGGTATTAAAGGTGCTTTCGAGGTTAAATAACGCCTTAAATACTTTTTGCACCAAGCGAATGGTTTCGCCAATCGCAATCTTGCCGCCCAGCTGCGCCTTGAGATATGGCGCAGCCGACAAGTGATCGGCGTGGGCATGCGTTTCCAAAATCCACTCGACCTTGAGCTGATGCGCGCGGACATACGCCATCACCCGATCAGCAACCGTCGTGTTGGTAGAGCCAGATTTGGGATCAAAATCAAGCACCGGATCAATAATCGCGCAGCCACTCCCCCGACCGGTGTGCACCACATGGGTAAAGGTTTCACTGTCGGGATCTAAAAACGATTCGATCTGCATGTGGGTCATGATATTCGCTCTGCCTGCCCCAGTGCGGGGTCAATCCAATCAATATGTATTTTTATATTATATTGACTAATATATTGTCAATACATATAATGATCATGTTTGCAAACACACATCGATTGGTATCGCCATGTCTACACTTGATTTACCAGCCACCACGCCAGATCCACAGGCCATGCTGACCCTCATGCAACACGCCGCAGGACAAGCCAGCCAACTGCTCAAAGCCCTGTCTCATCCTGATCGACTGCTGCTGCTGTGTCAGTTATCGCAAGGTGAATATTGTGTCAGTGAGCTTGAGGAGCTGGTGGGACTCGGTCAACCAAGTTTGTCCCAACAATTAGGGGTGCTGCGTCAAGAAGGACTCGTCGATACCCGTCGCGCTGGCAAGCAGATTTATTACCGGATTGCCAGTGACGACGCCCTTGCGATTTTACAAGTGCTGTATCAGCGCTTTTGTCCCACAGGTGAAGCATGAGTATCGATTGGGGTTCATTTACGCCGTGGAGCGCGTTGCTTGGCGGAGGGTTGATTGGCGTAGCAGCCGCCATTTTGTTGCTCGGTAATGGGCGGATTGCAGGGATTAGCGGCATTGTTGGCGGTTTGCTCAATGCAAGTGGTCGGCAAGAATCTTGGCGCTGGGCATTTGTGCTCGGCCTCGTGCTCGCACCGTGGCTGTATGCACTGTTTGCCACCTTTCCCACCATCACTATTAGTCACAATCCGCTATTGCTGATTGGTGCAGGGCTATTGGTCGGGATCGGCACGCGCTATGGATCGGGCTGTACCAGTGGGCATGGCGTATGTGGACTGTCGCGCTTTTCGCTGCGCTCATTGGCGGCGACGCTGAGCTTTATGGCGATGGGCTTTGTCACCGTGTATGTCATGCGGCATGTGCTGGCGTAAGGAGAAGATCATGGAACGTGGACTGGCATTGCTGGCGGGTCTGGTGTTTGGCATCGGCTTGATCCTCGCAGGCATGGTGGATCCTGCCAAAGTGTTGGGATTTTTGGATCTGGCGGGTGCTTGGGATCCATCGCTGGCCTTGGTGATGGGTGGCGCAATTGCGGTGGGTATTCCGACCTTTTGGTTTGCCAAAGGCCGAACCAGCAGTGCCTGTGGCAATACGATGCAAATCCCCACCCAAAGCGCAATTACCCCACGCTTGATCGTGGGCAGTTTGATGTTTGGCGCGGGTTGGGGCTTGGCAGGTTTGTGCCCCGGCCCTGCGTTGGTCACAGCGGCGACTGGCAATTTATCGGCTATTGTGTTTGTGGCAGCGATGCTGACCGGTTTTGCACTCTTTCAAGTGCTTGAAACACGCCGGAGCTGAGCATGCGCGTTCTTCCCGATTGGCTAAGCCGCTACCCACGCCAGCACTTAAGCGATGATGTGTTGGCGGGTCTGGTGGTCGGGATTTTGGTGATTCCGCAAAGCTTGGGCTATGCCCTACTCGCCGGTTTACCGCCGGTATATGGCCTGTATGCAGCGATTTTGCCAGTGTTGGCGTATGCGTGGGTGGGTTCAAGCAATACCCAAGCGGTGGGGCCGGTCGCAATCACGTCGATGATGACCGCGCAAGCCTTACTCCCCATGGTGTCACCCCACGATGTCAGCAGTTATGCCACTTTTGCTGGATTATTGGCGGTGTTGTCGGGATTGATTTTGGGCTTGGCGGGTGTCCTGCGTTTGGGTTGGCTGACGCAGTTGATGAGTCGTGGCGTGGTCGCGGGATTTATTACCGGCGCGGCACTGCTGATTATGGTCAGCCAAAGCAAATATCTGCTGGGGGTGTCATTTGACAGTCAAACCCTACTGACCACGTTTCAAACCTTACCCTCCCAGTTGCCACACACGCATCAACTGACCCTGCTGATGGGTGTGCTCACCTTGCTGTTTTTGGTTTGGGCAAAGCGTCAGCTCAATACGCTGTTGTTGCATTTGGGCTTATCTACCCGTGCAGCCAGCCTACTGTCACGCATGGCACCGCTGCTCAGTGTGGCGGTCAGCACCTTGCTGTGTGGCGATTTGGCACTTGATCAAGCAGGCGTCGCGATTATTGGGCAGATTCCTGCAGGACTCCCCACGCTTGGCCTGCCTGCATTGCCCACACCACAGACACTGATCAATCTGATCCCCACCGCCACCTTGATTGCGCTGATTGGTTTTATCAGCAGTGCCTCGGTTGCCCAAGAGTTTGCGCTGCGGCGGCGCGAAAGCTTTGATGCCAATCGGGAGCTGATTGGTCTAGGTGTAGCAAATCTAGCTGGGGCATTAATGAAAGGCTTTCCGGTCAGTGGTGGCTTTTCACGTACCGCCGTGAATATCGAAGCAGGCGCACAGACCCCGCTGGCTGGGGTGATTTCGGCACTGGTCATGGTGCTGGTGCTACTGGCGTTGACCTCGTGGTTTTATTTTTTGCCTTATGCGGTGCTCGGTGCGGGGATTATTGCCGCAGTGACCAATTTAGTTGATCTCAATACCCTCAAGCAGGCATGGCAGTATGATCGTAGTGATGCATGGGCATATTTGATCACTGCCAGCGGCGTGCTACTGTTTGGTCTACAAGTGGGTTTGATTGCAGGGGTACTCTTGTCGTTTGCGGCGATTTTGTACCGCAGTAGTCAGCCACACTGTGCGGTGGTGGGGCAATACGGTAGCCAAGGTCATTTTCGCAATATCGAACGCTATGATGTCAAAACATGGCCGAATCTGCTGCTATTTCGCATTGATGAACGGCTGTTTTTTGGCAATACCCGCAGTGTACAAGAGCATCTGAATCACGCCCTTGCCAGTCGCACTGAGGTGCAGCATGTGGTGTTGATCTTAAGTGCGGTCAATTCAATTGATTTGAGTGCGCAATTGATGCTTGAAGAACTGAGTCACAACTTACACGCGCGTCAAATCACCCTACATTTGGCAGAAATCAAAGGGCCCGTGATGGATGCCATCCAAGACACACCTGCAATCAAACATTTGAACGGACAGGTGTTCTTGAGTACCTTAGACGCGGTCAATCAACTCAAGCCCCGCTTGAGTGATCCTGAATATCACTTATAGGAGACATCACATGTCGAACGTTGGCTTTGCAGGACAACTGCACCCCGAACAAATGCCACAAGTGGTCGAAAAAGGCTTTCGCTCAGTCATCAACAATCGCCCCGATTTTGAAGGTGGCAGCGATCAACCGACCAGCGCAGCGATTGAAGAAGCCGCGCGTGCTGCGGGCTTGCATTATGTGTTTCAACCGGTGGTGGCCGGTCAAGTCACGCAGTTTGATGTCGAAAGCTTTGCGCGTCACTACAACGAACTGCCCAAGCCAGTGTTGATGTTTTGTCGTACTGGCAATCGCTCGAGTGGCCTGTATCAACTGGCAAAACAGATGGATTTGCTCGACGATTAACCCTCGGGCTGTTGTGTGCACAGACACAACAGCCTTCTTTTGACAAAGGAGTGTATCCGCATGCGTCATTTGATCTGGATCATGATCACGACAGGAATCTTGAGTATTGGCTGCTCAAGCACTGAATCGACAGCCACCATCCCTCAACCGACCTCAACTGCAGTATTTTCAGCACAAATTAGCCCCGATCAAGTCTCGGATATTGCCAAGCAAGGCTTTCGTTCGGTGATCAACAATCGGCCTGATTTTGAGGAAGGTGATAGCCAACCCACCAGTGCGGCAATTGGCGCTGCTGCACAAGCCGCTGGCCTACAGTACCTCCATTATCCTGTGGTCTCTGGCAATATTACCCCTGCCGAGGTTGAAGCGTTTGCTCGTCACTACAACACATTGCCCAAACCGGTGTTGATGTTTTGTCGGTCGGGTGGTCGAGCCAACAGCTTGTATCAAATGGCGCAAGCTCGCAACTTACTCAAATAAGGCCGGTGGATGATCGGTCACGCCGATTTGGACACCTGATCCCTGACAGCGTCCGCGCTGTTGTTGGGTGGTGATATATTGCTTACCCAACCACATCCGATGCCAATCAAGAACGGTCGGATATTTTTCAGCAACCAAGACCCGATCGACCTCTTGCCACATCATCTCGTGCACATATTGCTGTGTCGGTGAGAGATTTTTTGGTTTTTTGGAATTGGCATATGTGGCAAATTTATTGAGTTGATAACAGCGTGGAGTGGACTGATCCCATGTGTCTAATGCAGCCAAGATCAGCTGGGAATTGGCCTGATGCTCAGCATGATCTTTGGGATTCAGATCAGCATCGTCTTCGGTCAAATTAATCTCTAGTGCAGCCGCTTTTGCAGTCTCAAACTCAATCAAGTGTTGTAACACCGCAAGCCACTGTGCCTTTGAAAACACCTGACCATCCAAGGTGGTCAAATGAGACAATTGGTTGTGATACAGCCGTGTCAAAGACACCCGTCCGGTATGCATGTAGCCTTGCCCACTCGCGCCACTATCGGGCACTCGTAGGTTATAGGTCACGATATTTTCCCCAAAACTCTCACGCTCGAAACGGTATTGACCGAGTGTCACCTCATGGGTCTTTGCCGTGAGCTGCAACGGATGCAAATAACGGATCGCTTGCTGATGTGATAGATCCCGCGCTTTCCAATACGGCAGCCGATGACCCTGCGGGATGTCTCGTCCTTGCCCTGCATCACCGGCTGAGGTCACCACAAAAATGATGCGTTCGGTCTGACCTGTGGTTTGCTGGACGCCCTGCATCATCTTGGCGCCCATAAACAGTTCTATATCATCGGGATGAGCCACCAAGAACAATCGTGCAATGGCGGTCGGCTCAGGAGATGGCGCGGGATTGGTCGGTTGGCTCGGTGCAGGCGCACTCGACTCTCCACCGCAGCCACTCAATAAACACGTCAAACAAAATACGGACAGCAGTGATTGAAATGACTTAAACAACACTTGAAAACCAATTTAGCAAAGATGCACTATTTTTATATGTTTTTGAGATGACAACAAGATTAAATCATTTAAAGAAATGCATGCGCTCCTGTGAGCGCACGCACCAATCGCAAGATTAAACCTGAGCAAGCGCTTGCTCCAGATCTGCCACAATATCATCGATATGCTCAATCCCCACCGACAGACGCACCATGTCTTCACTCACGCCTGCTTTGGCAAGTTCTGCGGGGCTGAGCTGGCGGTGGGTGGTGGTGGCTGGGTGACAAGCCAAGCTTTTGGCATCGCCAATATTGACCAAACGGGTAATCAGCTTGAGTGCATCAATAAAGCGTGTACCGCCTGCCCGACCGTCTTGTACCCCAAACGACAAAATCCCTGAGGCACGCCCACCAAAATCACGCTTAATCAAATGATGCTGCGGATGATCGCTCAGACCCGCATAGTTGACCCAATTGACCTTGGGATGCGCTTGCAGATACTGCGCGACCTTCAGGGCGTTGTCGCAATGCCGCTCCATGCGTAGTGGCAAGGTTTCCAAGCCCTGCAAAATCTGGAAGGCATTCATTGGGCTAATCGCTGCGCCGGTATTACGCAGTGGCACCACCCGCGCCCGCGCAATATAAGCCGCGGCACCCAGCGCCTCGACATAGTTGACGCCGTGATAGCTCGGATCTGGCGTATTGAGTGCTGGAAAACGCTCAGCATGTTGTCCCCACGGAAAATTGCCACTATCGACAATCGCACCGCCAATACTCGTCCCATGCCCGCCGATATATTTGGTCAGCGAATGCACCACGATATCTGCGCCATGCTCAAACGGACGTAGCAAAATCGGGGTGGCGACGGTGTTGTCCACCACCACAGGTACGCCATACCGATGGGCAATCTCACTAATTGCTTTAAGGTCAATCACATTGCCGAGGGGATTACCGATACTCTCGACAAACACCAACTTGGTTTTGGCATCAATCAACTGCTCAAGCTGCTGCGGCTGCTGATAATCAAAGAAACGTACTTCGATGCCTTGCTTGGGCAAGGTATGCGCAAACAGGTTGTAAGTGCCACCATACAGGGTTGATACCGAAGCAATATTGTCACCTGCTTCGGCAATGGTTTGGATCGCGTAGGTAATCGCCGCCATCCCTGAAGCGAGCGCCAAGCCACCAATCCCGCCTTCAAGTGCCGCCACGCGCTGCTCAAGCACGGCGGTGGTGGGATTCATGATCCGTGTGTAGATATTGCCTTGCACCTTGAGGTCAAACAAATCCGCGCCATGCTGCGTGTTATCAAAGGCATACGAGGTGGTTTGATAAATCGGCACCGCCACTGCTTTGGTGGTGGGTTCTGGGCTATAGCCGGCGTGGATGGCAAGGGTTTCAGGTTTCATCACAGCATGCTCCATGCGTTTTGAGTTCATTTTGAAGATGTATCAAATTAGCACTTTTTTGGGGCATGCTCTGCGCTTTTTTGATCGAAGCTTGGTGAAAAAACTGCAAAGCCGCTTTAATGCGGCTCAGTCAACACCCCCACAATTTTCATCACCAACGGGCGCAAGATAAACAACAAGCCAAACGCAATCGGCCAGACTTTGATAAACGCATGCAGCCAAATACTGACAAAATCCGGTTTAAGTCCGGTATTAAGAAACGTCACCAAGCCCGACATCAAAAACGCCATCATCAACGACATGAAGAACGCCATCAGTAAGGGCGCGAAACGTGCTGGAATTTTTTGCATGATTGAACCGTCATACACCACATCATACTAAATTGTACCAGTCGGTACAGTTATGGATGGTGAATTTTTCTGGATGGTGAATGTAGTCAGCCTGATGACTGTCCCATCTTGTCGCCCCATAGTCAGCCCCCACACAACTGCCTATAATGCGCTCCGATTCTCGGAGATCAGATCATGAGTGGTCATCACGCCAAATTGTCGGCGCTTAACCCCCGTCAACAGCAAGCCCTTGAATACGTCAGTGGCCCACTCTTGGTACTTGCAGGCGCAGGCTCAGGCAAAACTGCGGTGATCACCCGTAAAATTGCCCATTTGGTGCAACACTGCAACACACCAGCACACCGAATTGTGGCGATGACGTTTACCAACAAAGCCGCCCGCGAAATGAAAGAGCGGGTCAGCAAATTGCTGCCGAGTGATCAACTCAAAGGGCTGACCGTCTCGACCTTCCACAATTTTGGCCTCAACCTGCTGCGCTTTGAACTCAAACATACGCCACTCAAAAACAACTTTTCGATCATGGATGCCGACGATTGCAAACGGCTACTGATGGATTTGATGCATCGCGACAATTTAAGCGGTGCCGACAGCAAAGAATTGATTGGCAAAGCCATGCGCCGCATCAGCGACTGGAAAAACGACCTGATCGAACCGGTGCAAGCGGTCAGCACTGCCGAAACGCCCGAAGATCTGCAACTTGCCCACCTGTATGAGCTGTATGAGCGCAATATCCGCGCCTACAACGCGGTGGATTTTGATGATTTGATTGTGCTGCCGACCAAGTTGCTGCAAAACAATCCTGAGCTGCGCGACAAATGGCAAAATCGCGTGCGCTATTTGCTGGTCGATGAATATCAAGACACCAACACCGCCCAATATATGCTGGTCAAATTGCTGGTCGGCGTGCAAGCCCGTTTTACTGCGGTGGGCGACGATGATCAGTCGATCTACGCATGGCGCGGGGCAAAACCGGAAAACATGGCACTGCTCGCCGAAGACTTTCCGCAGCTCAAGGTGATTAAGCTGGAGCAAAACTATCGCTCCACCACCAGCATCTTGAAAGCCGCCAACTCGGTGATCACCAACAATCCGCATATTTTTGAAAAACAATTGTGGTCAGACAAAGGCTTGGGCGAGCCGATTCGGGTGATCACTTGCCGCAATGACGACGACGAAGCCGAACGAATCGTGCATGATCTGATGAGCCATAAATTGATGAATGGCAAAACATGGCAAGATTATGCGGTGCTGTATCGCGGCAACTTCCAAGCGCGGGTGCTCGAAACACAACTGCGCCAAATGCAAATCCCCTACAAGCTCTCCGGCGGCACCTCGTTTTTTGCCCGCGCCGAAATCAAAGATGTGATGAGCTATTTGCGCCTGATCATCAATCCAGACGACGACAGTGCATTTTTGCGGATTATCAACACCCCCAAACGCGCGATTGGCCCCGCCACGCTGGAAAAATTGGGGCTGTTTGCACAGGAATACACCATTTCCTTGCTGATGGCAGCTGGGGATTTGCGCTTGGGCATGGCAATGCCGAAAAAAGCCGCCGCGCAGTTGCATGAGTTTGCCCAATTTATTGAGCATTACACCCGCGAGCTACATGATCACAGCGAACCGGTGCCACTGATTCGACAAATGATCAATGAAACCGGTTATTTGGATTACGTCAAAGAGCAATCGGCGACGCCACAAGCCGAGAAAAACAAGCTCGACAACATCGACAACTTGCTCGGCAGCATCCAAAACCTGATCAACAAAGCCGAAGACGAAAATGACCGTAATATTGACAGCGCGATTCGCAAACTCGTATTACTCGATTTGCTCGATCAACAGCAAGAAGAGCAAGACACTGACAAAGTCAATTTGATGACCTTGCACGCCGCCAAAGGGCTAGAGTTCCCGTTTGTGTACATCATGGGACTCGAAGAAGACCTATTGCCACATCGCAACTCAATTGCCGCCGAAACCATCGAAGAAGAACGCCGCTTGATGTATGTGGGCATTACCCGCGCCCGTCAAGGCTTGACCTTGACCCTCGCTGAGCAGCGCCGCGCCGGTGGGCAAATGCGCCACACCACGCCAAGTCGTTTTTTGGATGAATTGCCACAAGATGATCTCAACTGGCTGGGCAAAAAGAAAAGTGCGGCCAGTAGCGGTGATCCCAAGCAAAAATCGGCGGCGTATTTGGCGAATCTTAAAGCCTTACTGAAGTAATGGCGTGCTTGATGTATGTCAGCATGTCAGTGTCGTTGCATGAATCAGCGGCACAATTTCATTTTTCGTCACACTTTCTTGCTATGATCTGCGCAACACAACACACTGCAAATTGAGTGCAAGATGGGTCAATTCGTCGATCACGCCACTGTCGCTATTGTGGGCTTGGGTTATGTCGGGCTACCGCTCGCGCTCGCCTTTGGTCGGGTGATGCCCACCATTGGTTTTGATATCAACTCGCAAAAAATAGAAGCCTATCAACGTGGTGTCGATCCCACTGCCGAAATGGACGCCAGCAAATTTGCTGCGGCAACCCAGATCACCTTTACCGCTGATCCCGCCGATTTGGTCACTGCTGATTTTATTATTACTGCCGTCCCCACCCCAATCAACAACGCCAAACTGCCTGATCTGTCACCGGTTGAATCAGCGAGTCGCTTGATTGCCACCCACATGAAATCGGGTGCGACGGTGATTTTTGAATCGACCGTCTACCCAGGTGTGACCGAAGAAGTCTGCGAACCCATCTTGCAAGCCTCGGGCAAAGATTACCGTTTGGGCTACTCGCCAGAGCGCATCAACCCCGGTGATAAAGTCCGTCCATTAGAGTCGATTGTGAAAATCGTGTCGGGGCAAGACGCCGCCACCCTCGCCGACGTATCGGCGCTTTATCAAAAAATTATCGTGGCGGGAGTACACGAAGCGCCATCGATCAAAGTGGCTGAAGCCGCCAAGATTCTCGAGAACACTCAGCGCGATGTGAATATCGCCCTCATGAATGAATTTGCCCTGATTTGCCAACGTGCAGGGATTGACACCCAAGAGGTGCTACAAGCTGCAGGCACCAAATGGAACTTTCTCAAATTCTACCCCGGTTTGGTGGGTGGGCACTGTATTGGGGTCGATCCGTATTATCTCACTTTCCGCGCCGAGCAACTGGGCTACCACGCCGACTTGATGATGGCCGCGCGTCATATCAACGACAGCATGGGCTTTCATGTGGCTCAAGAGTGCATCCGCTTGTTGTGTCAAAACGGCACCGCAGTGGGCAAAGCCAATATCTTAGTGCTCGGTTTTACCTTTAAAGAAAACTGCTCCGACACCCGTAACACCCGCGTGATTGATATTGTGCAAGAGCTACAACGCTACGGTGCACAGGTGCATGTGGTCGATCCGGTCGCGGATGCGGCTGAAGCGATGCATGAATATGGCTTGGCACTCAGTCCGCTCGATGCCGTCGCGCAATATGACGCGGTGATTGCGGCAGTCAGCCACGATGACTTCAAAACCTTGTCGATTGCTGAGCTACAAGCCCGCTGTGCGCCGGCTGCACCGTTTTTGGATGTCAAAGGCTTATTTGATCGTGCCGGATTGACGGCTGCTGGCTTTGCGGTCTGGCGTTTATAACGGAATGATGTTGTTCATTTTTGCAGACATTTGTGACTGTTTAGACATTCTATGGCTGCGTTTTTGTGTCAAAAATCCGTAAAATCGTCGCTTTCGTCTTGGGGCATCGTGCATGAAGTTGCAGCTTAAAATTTTGGACAGCCGGATTGGCTCACTGTGGCCATTGCCTGCACCGGCCACCGCAGGCTCGGCTGGCATTGATTTGCGCGCCTGCCTTGAGCAAGCCGTCGTGCTGGAGCCGCAGCAGACGATCTTGGTCAAAACCGGTTTGTCGATCCACATTGCTGATCCACGCTTTGCAGGCTTGATTGTGCCGCGCTCAGGTTTGGGGCATAAGCATGGTATTGTGCTGGGCAATTTGATTGGCCTGATCGATTCAGATTACCAAGGCGAGTTGATGGTGTCGGTCTGGAATCGCGGCCAAACCGCCTTTACCCTTGAACCAGGCGAGCGGATGGCACAATATGTGCTGGTTCCGGTTGTACAGCCTAGCTTTGAAATCGTCAGTGATTTTGAAGAAAGTGCTCGGGGTGCGGGTGGTTTTGGTCACACCGGACGCCAATAAGTTTTCGCGGTGTGCGAGATCGGGCTGATGTCGCACACTATCTTGTTAAAAAAATCAGGGATGGACTCTCGTGCAGGATAAAAGCAACTCATCATCACGCGCTGCTGGCAAACTACAAGCACTGTCGTTTCATATGATTTTGATTCTCGCTGCATCTGCAGGCAATTATTTTTTCTTGCAGCAAATCACTGAACGTGAAGCCTTAGAAGACACCAAAGCGTTTGGGCAGCAAGCAGCCGCATTGATTGAGCGGCAAGGCCAAGACTGGATGGCGCAAACCCGACTGCTTGCACAACAACCGAGCCTGCAAAGCCAAGCCAAGCTCAAAGCGGTGATTCCCGTCGAAGGCGTAGTGCCACCCTCACTGAGCTATGCTGTACAAGATTTAATTAACCGTACCAAAGTCAAAGCGACTGGCCCTGAACTGAGTATCAACGGTCAAAACATCCTCGTTGATGTGGCGATGCCCATGCCCAATGGGGGGTATTTGGTGGCCGAATGGCCGTTTGCCCCGCTCGCCGATGACCTCAAACGCATCACGCCTGAAGGATACCAACTGCGTCTCACCCAACAGGTCAGTGGCACACCTATGGAAGCATTACGTCTACGCAGTACAGGCAATGACGGGATGTTGCTCCCGATTGACACCAAGCTGGCGGGTTGGCAACTGGCGGTGGGACAAACCGAGCACAGCCAAATGCCGTTGTGGGCGGCATTGATTACCTTGATGGGCGGGTTGTTGTCATTGGTGCCTTGGCTGATGCGGCGTGATCGTGCTGTGAGTCTCCCTGCACCGACCCCAATCAAAACGGTGGCGACCGCTGCCACTCCGCCTGCACCGACCCCTGCGCTTGCTGAGCCGGTGGTCAGCGCTCCTGTGGTTGAACCCGCAGCCCCTATCGCCACTCCTGCAGCCGAAACTCCAGCTCCAGCACCCGCACCAGTACCAACGCCCGAACCGGCGGTGGCGGAGCCTGAGCCTGCAAGCCCCTCAGGATTAAGCCTTGCCCCGCAAGTTGCCCTTGAGGAACCCAACATCGAGAGTCATGTCCTCGACTTTAAGCTTGATGATGTCTTGATCCACGAGCTTGACGAAAAATCATTATTCCCCATGCACTTGTTCCGCGCCTATGACATTCGCGGGGTGAGCATGGATTTTGACAAAGATCTGCTCTACAAGATTGGCCGCGCCCTTGGCACCAACATGCGTGAGCAAGATCAGCACCAAGTGGTGGTTGGTTATGATGTGCGTACCACCAGCCCCTCGTTTGCCGAACACATCCGCCAAGGCTTGCTCGATAGTGGCCTGATGGTGATTGATATTGGTCAAGTGCCCACGCCAGTGATGCACCACGCTGCGCGTGAACACGATGGCAATGGGGTGATGATTACCGCAAGCCACTGTGCAGGCGACCAAAATGGTATCAAATGGGTGATCAACAACCACCCGCCATCCGCTGAAGATATTCAGGCCATCCGCGAAAAAGTCCAAGCCGGTCAATTTATTGAAGGCCGTGGACAAAGCTCTGTCGAAAACTTTATTGATGCCTACCAAGATGCTTTGCTGGGTGATGTAATCTTGGGGCAATCGTTTGAAATTGCCATTGATGGCATGAACGGTGCGATGGGTGCGATTGCACTGGCGACCTTGCGGGCGGCTGGTTGTCAGGTCAGCAGCATCAATACCGAACCCGATGGACACTTCCCACACGGTGCACCCGATCCATCGCAAGCGGGTCGCTTAGACGATTTGTGCAACGATGTGATTATCTCCGGTGCTGACATTGGTTTTGCATTTGACGGCGATGGTGATCGTTTGGTGGTGATCGACAGCGAAGGCCAAGTGGTCTCGCCTGATCAATTGATCGCCCTGTATGCGCAAATGGTGCTGGAAACCCAACCGGGTGCCGACATTATTTTTGATGTCAAATGCAGCCGCATGATCAACACCGTGATCACCGAAGCCGGTGGGCGTCCGGTCATGGTGCGTAGTGGCAACACCTTTATCCGCCAAGCCTTGCAATCGGGTCGTTATGAAGGTGCTTTTGGTGCAGAGTTCTCCGGTCATTACTTCTTCAACGATGGCCGTGGACATGACAACGACGATGGCCTGTATGCCGCATTACGTCTGCTCGAATGGCTCGACCAACGTGGGCAAAGCTTGGGCGAACTGCTCAAGTCTCTACCACAACGTGTGGGCACACCAGATCAATACCTGCCCCTCAACGGTTCGGATGCGCGCCAGCTGCTCGACGATGTGAAACGCAGTGCCGAAACACTTGGCGATGCGCAATTGACCGATCTAGATGGCATCCGGCTTGATTTTAGCGATGGCTTTGGCATTATGCGCGCATCAAACACCGGCCCATATTTGACGGTACGGTTTGACGGCGATAGCCCCGAAGCACTGCAACGGATTCGTCAGGTGTTTCATGGTTTGGTTGCCCCACACCACCCCACATTAGCCAATCATTTGGTTGAGTAGTTTTTGGTTTAGTTTTGGAGCCACCTATGGCCTTACCCAAAGAAGCAGCACTCAATATTGCCAAAGTGTTGACCGAAGGCTTGCCTTATATCCAACGCTTTTCGGGCAAAACCATCGTGGTCAAATACGGTGGCAACGCCATGACCGATCCCGAACTTGAAAGCTCGTTTGCACGCGATATCGTGCTGCTCAAAACCGTCGGGATTAATCCTGTGGTGGTACATGGCGGTGGCCCCCAAGTGGATAACCTGCTCAAGCAATTGGGGCGCGAATCCGACCGTATCGACGGCATGCGCGTGACCGACGCCCCCACCATGGAAGTGGTGGAAATGGTCTTGGGTGCCAGCGTCAACGGCTCCATCGTCAATCTGATCAATCAACACGGTGGCCGCGCCATTGGGTTGACGGGTAAAGACGGCAACCTGATCCGCGCCCGTAAGCTGATGCTCGACAAAAAAGACGCCGCCGGTCAGGCGTATCAAGTCGATTTGGGCTTGGTCGGTGAAGTGGTCGGCATCAAAACCGACGTGCTGGATTTGTTCTTTAAAAGCGATTTTATCCCTGTCATCGCACCACTGGGCGTGGATGAAGACGGCAATACCTACAACATCAACGCCGATTTGGTGGCGGGCAAAGTGGCAGAAGCCTTGAAAGCTGAAAAGCTGATTTTGCTCACCAACATCCCTGGCGTGATGGATGCGGACAAAAACGTACTAACCGGTCTGACCACACAGCAAGTTGATGATTTGATTGAAACCGGTGTGATCTACGGCGGGATGATTCCCAAAGTTGAATGCGCCCTTGATGCAGTCAAAGGCGGCGTACACACCGCGCATATCATCGACGGACGTGTGCCGCACTCGACCTTGCTGGAAATCTTTACCGATGAAGGCATGGGGACACTGATTAGTAATCGGGTGAAAAAACATTAAAACGTAGGGTGCGCTGTGCGCACCTTGTTTGTGGGTGGTGCGCATAGCGCACCCTACTGCTCCTGATGAAACCTTGAAGAATCCAGAATGCCTTGGCGATCTGGCCTATTTCGGAGCAAGTCTACTTACCCGCTCCGACTACAACATGTCCAACCCCATATATGATAGAAAAATATAGAACATATTAAAAAAGGCATGAAAAAGTGCACAGATCATCCAACATCTAGTCTTCTGATAGACAAAACCCAGAAACAAAGATGGAAAAAAGACAAGAGAAGCATGCAGAAAATCTGAAACAAAGATATGAAAAAAGCAAAAAACAAAACTCACCAAAATATTGGAAATTAACTCTTTTCTCCTAAAAAAAGGAAGTCTATCAAGATAATCCAATAATCCGCCTCTAAAGAACAACTCCTCTATTATTGGGGCTATCATACAAGCAACGATCAAATAAAAAGCCACCTCCCAGCTAGGAGGTGGGCTAATGAATAAATCAATCAACTTCAGAATAATGGATTATTTGACGCGTCTACGCATACGCATCACAATCCCAGCCAAGAGTAGAATTGGCAAAGTTGGATCGCTGGCATCACCCACAGTACAGCCACCTACTCGCCGGTACCATGGCTCTTTTTTCTTTTCTTCTGCAGGGCTAGCAGTTGCAACGCCTTTAAAGCGCAGCTCGGCGGGAGCGCCGTAAAAATGAATTTGACCATTTTTCAGTGCATCTGTATCACCAGTTGCGCCATCTCCTAGCGTTACGGTTAATACGTTTGCAATTGCTGATTTCAAGCCAATTCCATTAGAGAGCGTAAAATTAGCCCACTCACCATTTGTTTGTTGATAAAACTGTTGAGCCAACAAATGATCAGGTAGTTTAAATTCAACGTCAGTTTTTCCAGACGAATCTACGCCTGTGATAACCATCTCAAAGGCGTCCAAAGGCAATACTAATTTTTCTGTCGCAACAGTTGGTTGTGCTTTAACCGAAGCAAAAACACCAGAGCCACGAATACTGAGCGTGACATAACCATTCATTTGATGAGAGTGTAAAGACGCAACCGTATTTTGCTTCCAGTCAGGCGTACCATCATCATTACCATCAAAGGCGTCGTCTGTCCCTGTTTGGCCTTTTTCAGAGGAGTCCGGCACACCATCGCCATCTGCATCTTTGCTGATGTTCAAGATGACAGTCTGCGTTTCTTCCAACGTGCTGCCTTTGACTTCAAATGTGGTGTGAAGGGTATCTTTGCCAACAACATCTGTTGCGTTCAACTGAACAGCAAAAGTCACCACCGCTGTCTGATTTGGCTCTAAAGTCAACTGACTAGCGGTTAAGTTACTGATTGTACCCACATCCGTCGCGGCAGTGATGCTAAACGTGTCTTTTGCGCCAAGGTTGGTGATGCGATAGGTGACTAGGTTTTGACGACCTGCCAACATTGGCTCGCTATCAATCATGCCGACTAACAAAGCGTCTGGCGTAATTGGTGTGCTGAATGTGCGCTCGAAGGGAACAGATGCTGCTGCAGAATTTTGCCCCTCAATCACCAACTTAAAGCCTTTATTTGGCAAGGTAATCACTGTTTCATAATATGCACCGCCTGTATTTTTGAGCACAGACTCCGCCAGTACAGCACCTGTATCACTTACTGCTTTGAGTTTAAGGTCGGTTGTGGATACGCCTGTCAGCGCGACCTCAACGCGATTCTTGCCCACGATTGGCGTTAAACCAAAGTCGGGATAGTAT